>JAYUDU010000498.1:0-8628 GCA_043739605.1 Acidimicrobiales bacterium
ATGGCAGCAGAGGCGAACGGAACGTGCGCCAACTCGGCTACCCGACACCGCATTGCGAGATCGAACGCGACCTCCGACCCGACGTGGGCTGTGACGTCACGCCCCCATTCGTCGGCCCGCTCGACGATCGCGTCGAGCACCTCGCTCGAGAGGATGGGTCCAACCCTGTCGTCGAGAGCGACCTTGATGGTGCCGGCACCGCCTCGCATCTGCTCGTCAACGGCTCTGACCGCATCGTCAATTCCTCGAACCTCGCGTGCGGTCCCAATCGGCGCCCATCCGGCGTTGGTCGGATAGCCGCCAGGTGCAGTCAGCATGCGTCCGGCCCACGTCACCAGCGTGCCGGCCCGCCATGCGTCGCTGATCAGAGGCGCCAGTCGGCCGCGTGGCCAACCGAGGTCGCGGGCCGCAGTTACCCCGCCGCGCGCGAGCGCGGTCGGGTCGCGAGCGAAGGCGAGGTGCACGTGAGCGTCGATGAGCCCGGGCGTGAGCGTCGCGCCGGCGACGTCCATCACCTCGCGGCGACCGACCGACCGGGGGAGGGGCGTGGCGCCGTCGACGCCAACGGCGACGATTCGGCCGTGCTCGACGGCGATGGTCATTCCCTCAAGCGGGTCGCCGCCGATTCCGTCGAGCAGACGTGCTCCCACCAGCGCGAAGCACGGCCCGCGCAGCGACACCGGCACTGCTGGCGCCCGACCCGCCCCGATCGCCCCGGCAAGGCGAGCGGCTGCGGTGGAGCCGGGGGTGGTCCAATGAGCTGCTTCGGCGCCGAACGCAACGGCCGCCATGTGTCCAGCCTACGGGCGCCGCTGGATGATCCTACGAACGGGTTGCGTTTGACGGGCCGCAACCCCAGCGTTGCGCCTTGGGCGCGCCACCGGCGAGGATGATCGGATGCAGCCGCGCCGTGGGGGACAACAGATCCGAATCGCCGCGACGCCTGACCTGGTGTGGGCGGCGATCACCGAGGAGCCAGGCGCGTGGCTCGGTGGCACGGTCGAGCTCGAGTTGCGGGCCGGTGGCCGGGCTCGGTTTCGACTTCCGGGCGCCGACATCGAGCCGGGCGTGCCCGGTCCCGACGAACACCGGCTTGGTGAGGTCGCGGCTGTCGAGCCCGGTCATCGACTGGCGTGGCGGTGGTGGAACGTCGGTCTCCCGCGGTCCAGTGCGACCGAGGTCGAGCTGGTGCTCGTCGCAGATGGCGACGGCACCGTCGTGACGGCGGTCGAGTCTGGGCCGGGCCCAGAGCCGGTCCTCGTCGCCGGTGCCTGAGGTCCGGGGCGCGCACACGCCCGCGCCCGCGGTGTCGGCACGCGCGGACGGTGTCTTCTCGGCCCTCGCAGACCCCACGCGCCGGGCCGTCCTCCGATCGCTCGCTGACGAGGGTGCGGCGACAGCGACGGAGCTCGCGTCGCGGTTTCCCATCAGCCGCCAAGCCGTCAGCAAGCATCTTTCGCTGTTGGAGAACGTCGGCCTCGTGGAAGGCGAGCGGGCCGGACGCGAGCTGCGCTTCCGCTTGACGCCAGAGCCGCTCTCTGACGCAGTCGAGTGGATCAAGGCCGTCGACGCGGCGTGGACAGGGCGACTCGGCAACCTCGCCCGCCTCGTCCATGCACGCCACGGCGCCGCGCCCGACCACGACCCTGGGAATCTCTAGCGGCTTGATCGGGTTTTGAAGGAGGATGTCATCCGTGAGCGCCCGTAGCGTCTTCTCCTTCCCGAACCCCGTCAACGAGGTGTCGGCGCGTCTGGTCGCCACGGGGGTGGTTGTCCTGTGTGCCGCCACGCTTGCGACACGCCAGCCCCTGCTGCTGGCGCCGCTCGCCTACGGGTTCCTCGCACGCGTGCTGACCGGTCCGACGCTGTCGCCGTTGGGCCAAGTGGTGACGAGGTTCATCACGCCGCGTTTCGGCGTCGATCGCCCGACGGCCGGCCCGCCGAAGCGCTTCGCGCAGGGCATCGGGGCCACGCTTTCGGTGTCGGCGCTCATCGCCGCGTTCGCGTTTGGGGCGACGACGGCCGCGTGGGTGCTGGTGGCGATGATCCTCGTCGCCGCGTCGCTTGAGGCGTTCGTGGGGTTCTGCCTGGGGTGCTGGATCTTCGCCCGCCTGATGAGGGCCGGGGTCATCCCGGAGTCGGTCTGCGCCGAGTGCGCCAACATCGCGCTGCGGCGCCAGCGCCTGGCCGTCGCGCCGGAGTAGGTGCCTGGGGGCTGTTCCGGGCGCTCAGCACCCGCTCCGGCCCGCGCGGCTCAGCGCAATAGTCGTCTCAGTCGTCCCAGGTGACCTTGCGGGGCTCGAACGACGCCTTGCCACGTTCTACCAACGACCACCAACGGCCTACGTCAGCGGCTGCTAGCGAGCTGGGAGACGCGTTGGAACGAGATGCCGAGCAGTTCGCCGACGTCGCGCTGAGCGAACCCGCCAGCGACGAGCACCGTGACCGCTCGACGAGTGGCGTCGGCGGCGGCAGCGGCGGCGGCGGTCGCGGCGTCGCGTGCGGCGACGGCGTCATCGACGGCGTCGACGAGCTGCGGTTCGTAGGTGGTGACGATCTTGAGTGCGAACGAGCCCTCGTCGACGTCAAGCGCTAGTGCGGTGGCTTCGCGTGCCACGGCGTCGATCTGGTCGAGGCGGCGGGCTTGGGTGTGGATCGATGGGGCGAACCGTCCGTCGGTGACGGGCGTCTCGACCGTGATCGTCCACCAGCCTTCGCTGCGGACGCATCGTGCGGTGTAGGTCGGGCTCATGTGATGGTCTCCCTCGCGTCGGCGATGATGCTCTTGGTGGTGTTGGTCTTGATCTCTCGGTGGCGCGGTAGCACGAGGGTGGCGGCCGTTGAACGACCAGATCTCGTGGCCGCCACCCCGGCGGCGGAGCGCGAACTCGACGCCGGCGTCTGCGGCCATCTGGCGCAGGGTCTTGTCGAGGTCCGTCCGCTTCGCGATGATAAGTCTATGTCACCAGACTAGACAAGTCAAGTGGGATAGAGCAATCTCGAGAGGTGGCGCTACGGCCCCCGGTCAGAAGACCTTGCGGTCCTCCCAGTAAGGGCGGGTCTTAGTGAACGACGCCTTCATCCGCTTGATGCCGTGGATGAAGGGGCTTTGCAGCATGGCCGGTTCACCGGACACGTGGATGTCGGGCAGGGCGTGGAAGAGTTCGTCGAACATCACACGGATCTCCCGGCGGGCGAGGTGGGCGCCGAGGCAGAAGTGCGGCCCGCCTGCGCCGAAGCCGAAGTGGTCGTTGGGGGTGCGCAGGACGTCGAACCGATTCGGGTCGGTCCAATGCTGCTCGTCTCGGTTGGCGGAGTTGTACCAGAGGACGACCTTCTGGCCGGCGTTGACCTCTTGAGAACCGACGATCGTGTCCTCGGTTGCCGTACGGCGGAAGTGGATGACGGGTGTCGAATACCGCACGATCTCTTCGACGGTGCCGGAGATGCGGCCTTCGAAGTCTTCCATCAACAACGCCTTCTGGTCGGGGTTGTCGGTGAACAGCTTCAGTCCGTGAGAGATTGCGTTGCGGGTCGTCTCGTTGCCGGCGACGACGAGCAGGATGAAGAAGGATCCGTACTCCTGCGGTGTCATCGGCTCCTCGCCCTCGCCGAGGTCGTCGGTGGAGACCAGCCGAGAGGTGATGTCGTCCCTGGGGTTCGCCTTGCGGTCCTCGGCAAGGTCGGAAGCGAACTGGAACAGCTCCATGCCGGCTGCGATGAGGTCTTCCATGGAGGCAACCAGCTCTGGGTCACCAACGCCGAGGATGATGTTGGTGGCGCGGAGCACGCGGGCATAGTCGGCTTGTGGGATGCCCATCATGTCGCAGATGATCTTGAGCGGAAGCGCAGCCGCCATCTCCTCGACGAAGTCGATCTCCCCCTTCTCTGCCGCTCCGGCGATGAGGTCGCGGGCGACCTCGCGCACCGTTCCCATCAGGTCGCCGACACCCCGTGGCGTGAATGCTCGGTTGACGATGCCGCGAATGCGGGAATGGCGTGGGTCGTCCATGGCGATCATCGACCCGAAGAACTCTGCGATCTCGATGGGCAGGTCTCCGATGTTGACGCCTTGTCCGGAGATGAACAGCTGTGGGTGTCGCGAGACGTGGCGGATCTCCTCGAACGTCGTGAGCGCCCAGTACCCGGGGCCCTCGGGTGCGAAGCCCGGCACCTCGGGCTCCTCGTGCCATGAGACCGGGTTGTGGCGGCGAAGCACCGCGAACGCGGCTTCGCGGTCGGCGTCGGGGGCACCCCAGAAGCCGGGGTCGGACAGCTGGATGTCGTTCGCTGACATGGGTGTCATCGTCATGGCGCCAGTCTGGTGCAGGACGCGTTGTCGCGCACGGCCAGCACAGGCGGTACCCCCGATACGCTCTCTGCATGAGCGATTGGTCGTCGGGACTCCGGCGACCACGCTGGGAAGCGTTCGTCGTCGGCGTGCCTGTTGCGATCGCAGCCCAGGTCCTGATCGCCTGGCTGGCGTCACGGGCTCCGGTGAACGGACCCCTCGGCCTGGAGGTCTGGTTCCCTGCGACCGGCTTCATGCTGGTGTTGCTCGTCACCTACGGCGCGCGCTTTGCACCCGCTGCAGTCGTCGCCCAGGGATTGGCCTTGCGCGCTACTGGGTCGTTCTCGGTCAGAGGCGCGACGTTTCCGCAGATGGCTGTCGACGCCGCGGTGACCTCGCTGCCGTATGCGGCCGCTGCGACCGTGTTGCGCAGGACGCTCCGCTCCGACCCGCTCGTCAAGGCCGGGCGGACGGTGCTGCTCGTCATGGTCGTGGGCGTCCTGGGTGCGACCAGCATCGCGGCGATCGGGGACTCCCTGTGCAGCACGTGGATGGGCGCTCTGCCGCGCTCTGAGGTGGTTGCGGCCGCGCGCGTGTGGTGGCTGGCGGGCGCGATCGGCGTTCTTGGCCTGGGCCTGCCGCTCCTCGTCCTCATCGGGTGGGCAGCGGGACGTCCGCGGGCGGCGATCCTTCGGGGCTTCCAGAGCCAGGTGTGGGCCATCTTCGAAGCGGCCGCGCTCGTGATCACGCCCCCGGTCGCCTTCTGGTCTGGCAGCCCCAACGGCAACCGGTACTTCTCGATCGTGTTCCTCCCGGTCGTGGTGCTCGCCCTGCACCGCGGCCTCTCTGGCGCCGCGATCGCATCGCTGGCGACGATCGTCGGATGCGTGGTCGTCGCAGACGTGTCCGGGCACAGCACCGTCGGCCGCAGTGACCTGCAGTCCCTGCTCGTTGTGCTTGGCGTCACCTCGCTGGTCATCGGTGCGGTCGTCTCGGATCGCATCGAAGCCGACCGCCAGCGCCGAGTGCTGTCACGGATCGTCGACGCCACGACCGATGTCGTCGCCATTGCCAACCCCTCCGGCGACCTCACCTACCTCAACCAGGCCGGCCGCGACCTCCTCGGGGTGGAGGGCGACCCGGTCCTGAGGGAGCGACCCACTCGCCTGTTCGAGCTGTACGGCAACGTCGACGGTCAGCGCCGCATGGAGGTGGCCGTCGAGACCGCACTTCGCATGGGTCCGATCCGCAGCGAGGCGGTACTGCGAGGCGCGGACGGCCGCGACCTGCAGGTCTCTCAGGTGGTCATCGCGGAGGCAAACCCCGACGGCGAACTCGTGCGCTTCAGCGTCATAGCACGTGACCTCACCGCCCAGCGCGAGGTGGAGAACGAGCTCGCCCGTCGCGTCCTGTTCGACCCGCTCACCGGCATATTGCTGCGAGAGCCGTTCGAACAACGGATTACCGCGGCGCTGGCATCGACGCCGCGGTACCGGCCGAGGGTTGCCTTGCTCGTCGTCGATCTCGAACGCTTCCGCCTCGTCAACGACACCCTCGGCCACAAGGCGGCCGATGAGGTGCTGGTCACCGCGGTCGGACGTGCTCGGTCGTGGCTGCCGCCGGGCGCCGTGCTGGGCCGCATCGCCGGCGCCCAGCTCGGGGTGCTGTTGCCGGACGTTGCCGACCGGGGAACCGCGATCGTCGCTGCCGAGGCGCTGGTCCAGGCGATGGAGGGACCGACGCAGGTCGACGACGGCAGAGCTGTGCGGCTTGCGGCCGCGGTCGGCGTGACCATGGCGCAATCGGCAGACGCCGACCCCAAGACGCTCCTGCGGCGTGCGTCGCTCGCGGCCGTCGAAGCCCGAGAGGGTGGCGAGTCACGCGTCGCGGCCTTCGACGATGATCTGGCTACACGGGCGCAGCGACGGGTCGCGCTCGAGGCCGATCTCCGAGAGGCCATCGGCGGCGACGATTGGCGCCTCTTCTACCAACCAGTCGTCGACGCCGACACGCGCACGCTCGTCTCTGCCGAGGCGTTGCTGCGATGGACGCATCCCCTGCTTGGCCCGCTGCCCGCCTTCGAGGTCGCCCGCCTGGCGGAGGAGACCGGCCTCATCGTGCCGTTGGGCAGGGCTATCCTGCGGCGGGCATGCGCGGACGCGGCGGAGTGGAACAAGGGGAGCGACCGACCGGTTTCGGTCGGGGTCAACGTCTCGGTTCGCCAGCTCCTCGACCTCGATTTTGAGGACGACGTCGTGGCGGCGCTCACGGCGGCCGGTCTCGAAGCGGAGCAGCTAAGTCTCGAGGTGACAGAGACGGCATTGATCGAAGATCCAGCCGCGGTCACCACGCGGCTGCGCCGGCTCAAGGCGCTCGGCCTCACGGTTGCCCTCGATGATTTCGGCACCGGCTACTCATCGCTCGCTGCCCTGCGAGACCTGCCCATCGACGTGCTCAAGCTCGACGCCTCGTTTCTCCTGGGCCTTGAGCGGGGCGGCAGAGCCGCGACCTTCACCGCAGCCGTGCTGGCGATGGCGAACGCTCTCGGCCTGATCGTCATTGCCGAAGGCGTCGAAGATGACCGCCAGGCGATGCTGCTGCGGGATCTCGGTTGCCATCGTCTCCAGGGCTACCTCGTCGGCAGGCCCGCGCCCGCCGACAAGCTGGCTGTCAGCCGGCCTGCGATCACTCTCGATCCGCAGCAACGCTGACTGGCGCCAGCCGCGGCGTAGGGTCCGCGGTCCATGGCAGACGCCCACAGTCCCGATCGCGATGCCGAGCCTGACGCCGGCCCGATCGTCCTCGACGACCTCGCCCCCGGCGTTACGTGCATCACGATGAACCGTCCGGGGAAGCTCAACGCGATGACCGTCGCGTTGGTGCAGGGCTTGCACGACGCGTTCGACGAGATCGCCGCGGACCCGTCGTGTCGGGTCGTCGTCCTGACCGGCGCCGGTCGCGGGTTCTGTGCCGGCCTCGACCTGAGCGGCTACGGCGAGCTCCCCGGTAGCGCAGGCCGGGGGCGAACCCAGAACGGGCTGGCGGTGCAGAAGCACATCGCCTCATTGATTCCTCACATGCGTTCGCTGCCGCAACCCATCATCGCTGCGGTCAATGGCGCTGCGAGTGGCGGAGGCTTCGCGCTGGTGTTGGGCTCAGACATCCGGCTTGCTGGGGCGTCAGCGAAGTTCAACGCAGCGTTCGTGCGCATCGGATTGTCCGCATGCGACATCGGCACGTCGTGGCTGTTGCCGCGCATCGTCGGTGCCGGCCGCGCCCACGATCTGATGTTGACGGGTCGGCTGATCGACGGCAGGGAAGCGGCAAGGATCGGACTCGTCCTCGACGTCGTCCCCGACGACGCACTCCTCGATGCGGCGCTGACCAAGGCTGGCGAGATCAGCCGCAACTCGCCATTTGGCGTGCAGCTGACCAAGGAGACGATGTGGTCGTCGCTTGAGGTGTCGGGGTTGCAGGCCGCGATCGACCTCGAGAACCGCACGCAGATCATGGCGAGCGCGACGAAGGACCACATCGAGGCATTGACCGCGTTCGTGCAGCGCCGCGACCCGAACTTCACCAACACCTGACGCCGTTCCCTATGGTGCAGCGCATGGCCAAGCCTGACGTCACCATCCCGACAGACACTCCCGCACCGTCCGATCTCCTCATCGAGGACCTGACCGTGGGCGACGGCGACCAGGCCGCTGCGGGCCACAAGGTCGAGGTGCACTACGTCGGGGTTGCGTGGAGCACAGGCAAGCAGTTCGATGCATCGTGGGACCGGGCCGGCGCCTTCGACTTCAAGCTCGGTGCCGGTCAGGTCATCCAGGGATGGGACCAGGGCGTCGCCGGCATGAAGGTCGGCGGCCAGCGTCGCCTGACGATCCCGCCGCACCTGGGCTACGGCGCACGCGGCGCCGGCGGGGCCATCGGGCCGAACGAGACGCTGGTGTTCGTCGTCGACCTCCTCGGGGTGAGCTGAGCCTGCCGGGCCGACCCCCGTCTGATCCGGCTGGCCCGTCTCGGGCCCGCCGGATCAGTGCAGGGTGGTTGCGGCCACCAAGCCGCCCATGATCGCCTCGATGTGCGCGTTGGTGCCGCCCAACACGACCTGAACGACGTTGCCGGTCGCCCTGATAGCGCTCGCGTCGAACAGCTCGTCGGTGCCGCGCCGGGTCAACACCCCGGAGCCGAGCGGTGATGGCCTGAGGTCGCCGAGCGGGCCGAGTGCTTGCAGTTGCACTGCGGTCGCGGATGGGTCCCGAGGGTGATCAAACCTGAGCTGCATCACCCGAGAGCCAAGGTCGTCGTCCGGCCCATAGACGGTCTCGAGT
>JAYUDU010000499.1:0-3378 GCA_043739605.1 Acidimicrobiales bacterium
TCGCAGCAGTTTTGGGCCGCCGCCGTTGATCTGAGGAACCTTGGTCGCACCTTCACGGCGTACCCGGAGGAACGGTGGGCGTCAGCTGTCCGCGATGCAGTTGTTGCGGAGTGCGCCGATGCCGGCGATCGATGTTTCGATGACGTCGCCGGCGCTGATGCGGGGCAGCGGGCCGGTGATCGGAGTGGGTGTCCCGGTGAGGATGATGTCGCCCGGTCGTAGCGTCAGGAACGACGAGAGGAAGGCGATGAGGTCAGCGACGCCCATGAGCATGTCGGCAGTGGACGCCTTCTGGACGAGTTGTCCGTTGAGGCGGCATTCAAGATCGAGGCGGGTGGGGTCGGGGAGCTCGTCCAGTGTGACGAGCTCGGGGCCGAGCGGGCAGAACGTGTCGAGGCTCTTGCCGAGCGCTTTGAGGGACTCGTAGTCCATCGTGCCGACAGATGTGCCTCGAGGACCGAACTCGTGGACTCGTTCGGTGATGTCCTGCGCAATGGTGTAGCCGGCGACGGCGTCGAGTGCGTGTTCGGCGGCGATGTGCCGGCCGCCGCGCCCGATGACGACGGCGAGCTCGGCTTCGAGGACGGTCCACTCGGCCGCCATCGGGAGCCGGCGGGCGTCCGGCAGGCGGATGTCGTCGAACGGTCCGATGACTGCGCTCGGGAACTTGTCGAAGACCATCGGCACCGGCGGAGTAGGCAAGGACGGCCGGCGGGTAGTTGGCGACGAGCCCGAAGATCGACCGCGGGCGTGGCACGGGAGCGCGGAGGCGGCTCTCAACGATCGGCTGACCCGTGCCTGCCCGCGCCGAGTTGGCCAGACCGAGGAGGTCGACCCAGTGCTCCTCGATGAGGGCCGTCGGGTCGGACGGGAGTCGGCCACCGGATAGGTCGTGCACATCGAAGCCTTCGCCTTCGATGACGATCGTGGCCCGCCCGGACACGTTCGCCAGTCGCATGCGGGCAGTCTCCCATGCCTTGTCGGTCTCAACGGCCCCGACCGGACCCGTCGCCCGGGCATCGTCGAGGGGCAGCGCACCAGCGACACTGGAGCAGCAGTCGGGAACGTCGTCGCCACCGCGGCGGAGATACTTCGCAATGCGAAGGGTAGAAGTCCGGTAGAAGTCGACCCCTTCGGAGCCTCCGATACCACCTCTGACCTGCGGTTATGCCGTGCGCGAGGGGGGACTTGAACCCCCACATCCTTTCGAATACTGGCACCTGAAGCCAGCGCGTCTGCCTATTCCGCCACTCGCGCAAGTGATGAGGTTCGCCAACCTACCGCCGGCCCGGGCGGCGCCGCCAGCCGGTTCGCTGACGGTCGCATAGAGCCGAAGCGCTCCTCGGCCAGGCTGCGCACGACCATCGACCCGGCCATCGAACCTGCGACGATCGCGTTGGTAGCGATGCCATCGTTCCCAGGACGTCGCCGGCGGCCACGCCGGGCACGCTCGTCATTGCGAACGGGTCGACGCAGCGCGCGTCGTCGGTCAGCGGACCCGGGGAAGGGGGCGCCGCACCGAGCGCTGCGGCGAGAGCGCTGCGGTCGCGCAGTCGGACACTGACCAGCCGACCCGCGCAGGGAGCGACGTCACCGTCGGCCGACTCGACCCCATGCCGAGCTGGCGCGGATCCGCCGAGACGCACGATGGGGCGCTGCCCACCTCCGCGCTGTAGCACTCAGCCGGCTGCGAGGAAGGCGTCGTAGCGCTCGGCGAGAAGGTCGCGGTCTGGCCGGGCGGCTCGCTGGGTGGGCGCCGTCAGCGCGATGCCGTCGAGGTCTTTGAAGCCGTGTTCGAGCATCGGCCCATCGATTTCGGCGAGGAGGTCACGTCGTATGTGTAGGCGCGCGTCGCTGTCGATTCCGAGCAGGTTTGCGTCGTATGCACCGTGGTGAATCGAGCAGAGCGCCAGGCCGTTGGTGACGATCGGCTCACCACCGTCGGAATCAGATCGGATGTGCGCCGCGTGAAGCAGCGGACGGTGGCGGATTCGACAGATGGCGCACCTCTGTCCATGCGCGGCAAGGACCCGCTCACGGAACAAGGGTTGGTGCATGCGTTGTCGTACGATTCGCTGGGCCTATCGCCGACGTTGCTCCATTGGAAGGCCAGCATAGAGAGACCGTTGGTCCAGCTGCTCAAGATCGATGGCGACGACGAACTGCTGGAGTTCAGCCTCCTCTGCCATGAGGAAGACTGGGGGGATCGGCATGAACACCGCAGGCTCTATGCCGTGAAACCAGATGAGTGAACGGCGCTGTCGGAGCGCAACGCGCAGCGCCACGTTGTTCCAATGGTTGGGGTCGGCGCCTTCCCACTTGTAGCGGAGCAACCCATCGGGCCCGGGGCGTCGTCGTACGGACGGGCCGCGGGTTCTTGGCGAACGAGGTCGTGATGCTGAGGGCGGCATCGAGCACCTGGGGCTCCGGATGCCCCGGCTGATGTCCATGAGCTTCATCGGCGCGCCGTCGTACTGAAGCCGCTGAGCTCGGTGCGCGTCACCGGATCGCCGCTGCGCAGGACGAGTGCCCGGATGTAGGCGAACGCGTTGGCGCGAACGTCGTCGTCGATGTCGTCCGCGCGCACCGTCGAGCCTCGCGCGCCAGCGCGCGAACGACGGCCGTACGACGCGCGACATGAGTCACGAGGAGCTGCTGGCTGCGCTGCAGGCGCTGCCAGCGCTGAGTGACAGCGGGTCGGCCACACCGAGGTTCTACGTCGGGAGGAAGCCATTTCTGCACTTCCACGGCAAGGACGCGGCGTTGCCTGCTGACGTCCGATTCTCCGACGACTGGGGAGCACCGGCTGGCGGCGACGTCGACGGATCGCGTGGCGCTCATGCACGCCGTCGAGCGCCACCTCGGCGCGTAGCGGCACGCGCCCGCGGCGCTACAAGAACGACACCGCCGTGGCAGCCCGCTTGAGCGCGACGCGGGTGCGCTCGCGGGCGGCGTGGAACGCGTCCGGGATCTCGGCCTCCGGGCGGCGCCAGAAGTAGCGCCACGCCTCGTCGGCGGGGTTGACCATGAGGTAGTTCGCGGTGTCGATGGGCTGGCCCGCGACGACGCTGCGGCAGTACTCCGACCCGGTCTGCACGTAGCCCACACCGGTCAGGGCCCTGTTGGACCCAACGTTGTCGGTGAAGGCCGAGCTGTTGATGGCGAGCAGGTCGAGCTCCTCAAACCCGTAGCGCGTCCGGCCGAGGTGGGACGTGCTGGCGATTCGCTGACCCCAGGCCGAACGATCGAAGATGACACAGCCGCTCTCTGCTCGCCGTCGGTCGGTCGTGTTGATGCTGAGCGCGGTGTTGCCGACGAGCTTCCACCCGTCGTCGCCCTCTGGCACGTAGATGCCCCACCGCACCTTGTCCGAATCCT
>JAYUDU010000500.1:0-8611 GCA_043739605.1 Acidimicrobiales bacterium
TCGCAGATTCGGCCAAGCTCCTTGCGCCGGAACGGCCCGAGATGTTCTCCTAACAACGTTCAGTTAGCGACGTTCACTTGAGCGTCCAGATCGCGGGAGAACCCCATGCTCGAGCGCCTCGGCCACTTCGTCTTCCATCGTCGCAAGCTTGTCCTCGTCGCCGCACTCTTGGCGTTCCTGGCCGCCGGCGTCTTCGGTGGTTCGGTGTTCGGCTCCCTGAAGACCGGAGGTTTCGATGACCCCGCGTCCGACTCGTCCAAGGCTCGCCAACTGCTCGTGCACCAGTTTCATCAGGGCGACCCAAACCTCGTGCTGGTCGTCACCGCAACCGGCGGGAACGTCGACGACCCCGCGGTGGCGAAGGCTGCGAACGACCTCCTCTCCAGGCTCGCGGCGGACAAGGACGTGGCAGGCCAGGCCTTCTCGTACTGGAGCCTTGGCAGCCCGGCGCCACTGAAGTCGACCAAGGGTGACCGAGCACTGGTGCTAGTTCGCCTGAGCGGCGAGGACACCTACGTCGACAAGCGCGTCGGTGAGCTGACCCCCAAGCTCGAGGCGGACACTGGCGGCGGGCTGCTGAAGGTCCAGGCCACGGGCCTCGGTGCCGTGTTCCACCAGGTTGGGTCGACGATCGAGAAGGATCTTCAGAGGGCGGAGCTGATCGCATTTCCGTTGACTGCGCTCCTGTTGGTGTTCGTCTTCGGCTCCGCGGTCGCGGCCGCTCTCCCGCTGGCGATCGGCGTCATCTCCATCGTCGGAACGCTCGCTGCGCTCAAGTTGATCACCCTGTTCACCGATGTCTCGGTCTTCTCGATCAACCTCACGACCGCTCTCGGCCTTGGCCTCGCCATCGACTATTCGCTGTTCATCGTCAGCCGGTATCGAGAAGAGCTCCGCAAGGGGCGAAGCAATGAGGATGCGATCGTCAAGACGCTCACCACGGCCGGCAAGACCGTGCTGTTCAGCGCCCTCACCGTCGCCGCCGCGCTGGCCGCACTGCTCGTGTTCCCGCTGTACTTCCTACGATCCTTTGCGTATGCAGGCGTTGCGGTGGTCGGGTGTGGCGCAGCTGCAAGCCTCATCGTGCTGCCGGCGATGTTGGCTGCTCTCGGCGCCAACGTCGAGCGATTCCGCATCATCAAGCGGGAGCCCAAGCCGGACGGTGAAGGATTCTGGCACCGGCTGGCCGTGATGGTCATGCGTCGTCCCATCCCGGTGGCGCTCTCGATCGGGGCCGTGCTCGTCATCCTCGGCCTGCCGTTCTTCGGTGCCAAGTTCGGCCTCCCCGACGACCGCGTGCTCCCCAAGAGCGCCCACGCCCGTCAGGCCGCCGAGATCCTGCGTACCGACTTCACCAGTCGCGAGTCCTCTGCGCTCTCGGTCGTCGCTCCCGATGCCGGCAACGCGAAGGACCCGGTCCTGTTGTCCAAGGTCGATGCGTACGCCAGGAAGCTGGCTGCGGTGTCGGGCGTGGCCCGGGTGGACGCAATCACTGGCTCATATGTCGGCACGTTCAACCTCGCAGCAAACGGTGCACCCGCGTACGCCCGGTTCGCTGGGCCGACCGGTGGCACCTTCTTGTCGGTGGTGCCATCCATCGAGCCGCAGTCTGAGGCGGGCGAAGCGTTCACCACGGCGGTCCGCGCCGTTCCATCGCCGATCGGCAAGGTTCTCGTCACCGGCCAATCGGCGCAGCTCGTCGATGGCAAGGCCAGCCTCGCCGCGAAGCTGCCCATCGCGGGCGGGATCATCGCCCTCACCACATTTGTCGTGCTGTTCATGATGTTCGGCAGCCTGCTCGTGCCCGCCAAGGCGGTGGTGCTCAACCTGCTGTCGCTCACCGCCACATTCGGGGCGATGGTGTGGATCTTCCAGGAGGGGAGGGGCGCGGGCTTCCTCGATTTCACGGCCACCGGCACCCTCGACACCACAACACCGATCCTCATGTTTTGCGTCGCTTTTGGCTTGTCGATGGACTACGAGGTGTTCCTGCTCTCCCGCATCAAGGAGGAGCACGACCGGGGTGCCGACTCGGTGACGGCTGTGGCCATGGGCCTCGAGAAGACCGGTCGAATCGTCACCGCTGCTGCCGCCCTGTTGGCCGTCGTCTTCATCAGCTTCGCCACCAGCGGCATCACGTTCATCAAGCTGTTCGGCATCGGACTCACCATGGCCGTTTTGATGGATGCGACCCTCATCCGTGGGACGTTGGTGCCGGCGTTCATGCGGCTGGCCGGCGAGGCCAACTGGTGGGCGCCGGGCCCGCTGCGTCGCTTTCACGACAAGTACGGCTTCTCAGAATCAGAATCACAGTCCGTGCCTGAGGATGACAAGCACGACGGGCCACGGGGCGGCGGCGGCGACCGCGGCCACGGTCCGACCCCGCACGTCGCGGCCGGCCCACCTACGATTGACATCGTGATCCCCGCTCCGACGCCGGTGGCCGCCGGCCGGCCCGTCCGACGTGATCGCCCCCTGCGGGCCAGACCCGCGCCAGAGTGACGCCGGCGGCTGCGGCTCCACCCACGTCGGGGGCCGTGACCACGGGTTCCGTTGAGGTCGGTCCTCGTCGAAGGGCGCGGCGCGGCGAGGGGGCGGCGCTCCGCGATGAGTTGCTGGCTGCCGCCACCGCGGTGTTGGTCGCGACCGGCGACGCCGAGCGCATCACCATCCGCGCCGTCGCAGCTGAGGCTGGCGTCAGCCCGCCGTCGGTGTACCTGCACTTCCCCGACCGCGACGCGTTGGTGTTCGCCATCTGCGAGCAGCAGTTCCAGGCCATTGACGACGCGGTCGAGGCCGCGACCCGCCCGCTCGATGCGGCCGGTGACCCGCTCGGGGCGCTCAGAGCGAGAGCCCACGCCTATGTGGCGTTCGGTCTCAAGCACCCAGAGCAGTACCGGATATTGTTCATGTGCAGCCACGCCGAACAGCCGCTCGGCTTCGACGCCGAGGCGCTCATGAGGTCAGCCGCGTTCGATCACTTGTTGCACAACGTCGACCAGTGCCTGGCCAAAGGGGTCATCCGTGCCGGCGTCGACCCGATGATGATCGCTCTTGCGGTGTGGACCCACGTGCACGGCATCACCTCGCTGCGTATCGCCAAGCCAACGTTCCCGTGGCCGCCCGTCGGGGAGTTCGTCGACTTCGTCTGCGACGCGACGTGCTTCGGGCTGTGTACCGAAGCGCAGGCCGTCGATCGTTCCTGAGCTCGACATGTCCGGTCGCGGGTGGCTCGGTTCCCCGCGCCTCGTCGTCGGACTGCGCTGTTGTGGCGCTTCGCACGAGCTGCATTGGGAGGCGGGCACGCTCACCACGTGCCACGACCTTGACGCAGAGCTCGCCCTCGCCACGCTGGGGGCTACCCCGTTGCCAGCGTGCGTTGAGATCGCCCATGCGTGGGACCAGGCGCTCGCCAACCCCCGTACCACCGACCGCCTCGCTGACCACCTCCACGGCGTCGGGCCCGGGCCCCACCTCGACGTCATCGGACCCATCGACGTGGCCGAGTGGGCCACCCGACGGCGGGCAGAGATGGCCGGTGTCGACAGCCGCAGCCGCTCTATCCGCTTCCGATCGCTCACGCCGCCGGCCCTCGTCGAGCGCATCGCAGAGAACGAGCATGCCGTGTTCCTTCGTGGGTTGATGCTGCTGTTGCCGCCCGCGCTGCTGGCGGCGCTCGTCGTCTCCGCGCTGGAGCGCGACGTCCACGCGGTTGCGGCCCTCGATGTCGAACGGCTCTTGGCCGAGGCGGTGGTGCGGAGTGGAGTCGGAGCCCACGTGCGCTGCGAGCTGGAGGTGGCCGCTGCCTCCGTCGACCACCACGCCGTGGTCGTGGGGGCGCGCTGGCTCCGCGACGTGTGGTTCCGCGGCGCCGCCCTCATCGGCGACCACGCCTGTGTCTCGCTCCACCTCGACTCGTCCGGTACGAGGGGCACGGCCACGCTCGTGGGGGACGAGCGTCACCTCCTCGGCTGGCGCCCGTCGTTGGCTGACGTGGCGGTCGTCGCCGATGGACGCGGCGCCTGGTGGGTCGCGGGGGTCTGACCCGTGCGCCGCCGCACGCCGCGATCGGTAGCGTGACGTCGCCGTGGATGCGTCAAACAGCGCCGGCGGCGGGTCGTCGTCGCCCCGCGGCGGCACGTCAGCCGCCTACGCCGCGGCGATCGGCGCGGCATTCATCTTCGGCACGACCTTCCTCGTCGTCAAGGACGCGGTCGCCCAGGTCCCGCCGATGTCGTTCCTCGCCGTTCGGTTCCTCATCGGCGCCGCGGTCTTAGCGCCCTTCGCGACCCGGCGCCCTGCCGCACCGGGGTGGTGGCGTGCCGGCGTCGTCTGCGGCACCGCACTCGCGGCCGGCTACATCCTCCAGACGATCGGGTTGCAGCACACCAGTGGCTCGGTGTCGGCGTTCATCACCTACCTGCTCGTGGTGATGGTGCCGCCACTCCAGGCGATCCTCCTCGGCGTCCGTACGGGACGCTCGGTCTGGCTCGGGGCCCTGGTGTGCACTGCCGGTCTCCTCATGCTCACTGGGGGCACCAGCTCGTTCGGTGGGGGCGAGGTGCTCACGCTCGGCTGCGCACTGGCGTTCGCCCTGCACGTCGTGGCCCTGGGGGCTCTCGCTCCCCGCCACGACCCCATACGCCTCAACGCCGTCCAGCTGGCGACGGTCGGGTTCGCGTGCCTTCCCGGCGGATTCGTGACCGGTGGCTACCACTTCACGCCTTCAGCGATGGCCGCCGCGGTGGGGTGTGGCGTCGGCGCCTCCGCGGTCGCCCTCGGGTTGCAGGTGTTCGCGCAGAGCAGGCTGTCGGCCGCCCGCGTCAGCCTCCTCCTGCTCATCGAACCCGTCTCGGCCGCGGGGCTCGGCCTGTTCGCAGGTGATCACCTCGGCATCGTCGGCGCAGTCGGTGCTGGCCTCATCCTCGCCGGCATCGTGGCCAGCGAGATGGGCGTTCTCGACGGAGGCCGCGGGGCACCAACTGCCACCGCCACCGTCCTGGCCGTCGATCGGTAGGGTCGGGGGCGGTGACACCCGGCTCTGCGCCCGCCGACGCCCCATGGATCAGCATCGCGGCGCACGCGCAGCTGTGCGGAGGCCACATCTGGGTGGAGGAGCGGTGCTTCGAGCTTCTCGGTGCGTGGTCGGTGTCGTTCCCCGAGCCGAACGTCCGGGTCGACCTTGCCGCGCGCGCACGCCACCACGCGTGGCGCGCATCGTTGTGGCGGGACCTCCTGCCGGCCATCGGTGACGCAGACCCGACCGCGGTCATCGGCCCGCCTGACGCCGATCTCACTGCGCTGTTTCTCGAGCTCGCCGCCGCGGGACCGTCACCCGGCGCCGTCGTCCGCCTCGATTCCGTAGTGCTATCACCACTCGGAGTGGCGTATGAGCAGCATGCCCGCCGCTGCACTCCGGCCACGGATGGAGCGACCGCCCGTACCCTGGCCATCGTGCGCGCCGATCTCGCCGCCGATCGTGGCCCGGAAGTGCGCTGAAAACCTCTGAGCAAGCATTCAAGGCGGGTTTGCGTACCTATGCCGTCCGGGCGTCACCAGTGGCCTGATGCTGACGCTGTCCTGAACGACCGATTGGCGCCGCGGGCAGGTCTCGCTGCGGTCCGCGGCGAATCTCTAAGGAACTCAGGCACTTCTGCCTGTCGACCCGAGCGGCGGAGGCGGCGCCGAAACCGCTCGTCGAAGCACTTGACAGCACCACTACAGTTACCAAGCCTTCACTCGCGCGCTGGGCGCGCCGCGGCGACACGTTTGTGGCGACATCCGTCACGTTGCCACAGGAACGTTCCACCGGCAAGCGTTCCGCACACATCTACGCAAGATTCCATTCCTCAAGATCTCAAGCCAGCAGCACGACAGATCTGATCCACGGAAGCCCCGCTTCCACCCCCCACCCCCTACGGAAGGGACGTCCCCCAAGGCCATGGCCAAGGAGCGCATCGAGCGAGACGAGGAAGACCTTGTCCGCCTCTACCTGACCGACATCGGGCAGTTCACCCTGCTCACCAAGGACGACGAGGTCCGCCTCGCACAGGCGATCGAGTCCGGCAACGCCGCGCGTGCCGAGTTCGACGCCAAGCAGAAGGAGCTGACGCCCGCCCGCAAGCGCGAGTTGAAGCGGCTCATCAGAGGCGGTGACGAGGCGACCGACACGTTCGTCGAGTCCAACCTTCGTCTCGTGGTGTCGATCGCCAAGAAGTACCAGGCGAGCGGCTTGCCCCTGCTCGACCTCATCCAAGAGGGCAACCTCGGGCTCATGCACGCGGTCGAGAAGTTCGACTGGCGCAAGGGCTTCAAGTTCTCCACGTACGCCACGTGGTGGATCCGCCAGGCCATCACCCGCGGCATCGCCAACACCGGCCGCACCATCCGTCTCCCGGTCCACGCCGGCGACACGCTCGCCCGCCTGCAGAAGGCCCGCGCCCGTCTCGAGCTGAAGTTCGGCCGCCCGCCGACCCAGGCCGAGCTCGCGATCGAGGTCGAGATGCCGGAGGACAAGGTCACCGAGGCACTTCGCTTCGCCCTCGAGCCCCTCTCGCTGTCCGAGCCCCTGCGTGAGGACGGCGACGCCGAGCTCGGCGACGTGGTCGAGGACCGTTCGGCCGAGTCGCCGTTCGAGGTGGCCGCCACCGCCCTCCTTCCCGAGGAGATCATGCGGTTGCTGTCCCCGCTCGACGAGCGCGAGCGGGAGATCCTGCGCCTGCGCTTCGGCCTCGACCGTGGCGAGCCCCGCACCCTCGAAGAGGTCGGCGAGCACTTCAACCTCACCCGTGAGCGCATCCGACAGATCGAGGCGCGTGCCATGAGCAAGCTGCGCCACCCGTCGTCCGACACCGGCGCTCGGGACCTCCTCACCGTTTGACGGCACTACGAGCGCTTGCGCTCGCAGCTGGGATCTTGCTGATCGCCGACGTCGTCGGCATCACCGCACACCTGCCCGGGGCCTTGCGCCCCGGGCTGGTTCGCGCTCGGGGGGCGCGTCGCCTCGTTCGGGCGGTGCGGACCCCATTCGTGCGCATGGGGTGCTGGCTGCTGGCGTGGCCGCGGGTGATGGAGAAGGCCGCGCTGGGGACGGGTCCGCCACCTCCGCGCACGTTCGGCATCCCGCTGCCGGTCCCGCTCGGGGTCGCAACGCACCTCCGACTGACCCGCTTCGTTGCCGCCGGCGGACCGCGTCCAGGCGAGGAGATCGTGCTCCTCGTCCACTCGCTCGTGTCGGACGCCACGATCCTCGACCTCGGCCCGGGCCGCAGCCTGATCGGGGCGATGGTGGACGCCGGCCACGACGTCGTCCTGCTCGACTGGGGCGCGCCCGGGGCACCGTCGGCCACCGCCGGGCTCGTCACCCATGTCGACGCGTTGCGAACCGTCGAGGTGGGTCTGTTGCATCTCGGCGTCCGCCGCATCCACCTCGTCGGCTACTGCTTCGGCGGCACCATCGCCGCCGCCCGACTGGCGCGCCATCCGAGCGACCCGTGGGTGGCGTCGAGCGTGCTCGTCGCCGCCCCGATCGGCCCGGCGCGGCGTGGCATGGGCCGCCTCATCGGCTCGGCGCTGCTCCGGCCCGGGTTCGCCCTCGATGCCGACGGCCTCGTGCCGGCGCTACTCGTGCGCGAGGCGTTCCACTTGCTCCGGTTCGCCGCAATCAAGGCAGCGTGGGCGAGCGTTCGGCTCGGCCGGGCGGCGCGATCTGGCGAAGCGCCGGCAGAGCTCGTCGCGATCGCTCGGGCCCGGGCCTCGTGGACGTACGACCACCGCCCCCTGCCCGGCGCCGCAGTGTTCGACCTCCTGCGCCTCGCCCGCACCGACGACCTGCGACGCGGCCTGCTCGGGGACCTCGGCCGCTGCCGCGTGCCGACGCTGCTGGTGTCCGCCGCGCGGGACCACATCATCGATCGCACCGCCACCGCGCCCCTGCCGCTCGGCGGGCTCGTCGAAGACCTCGTCGTTCCGAGCGGGCACGTGTCGATGCTGGAAGGCAAAGGCGGCCGCGACGTCCTGTGGCCCGCCCTCTCCGCCTGGCTCGACCGCTGGCGTGTGGGTCCCGCAGGTGCGGCGGGGCCGAGTTGATCGGAGCGGGTCGCGGCGTGCGCTTCGGGCCGCGCTGATCTCCCCGAGGCTCCTTCGGGGACCGCAGGTTCCCATGCAGATCCGTCGGCGGTCCCCGGAGCGGCACGCCGCACCAACATCCCGAGCCCCGTCTCCGCCCCAATGCTATACAGACGGCATGTTGGTCCGTCGCCCCTTGGGCCGCCTCGCTGTAGCGGGGCTATTGGTCCTTGGCCTCTCGGTCGGTGCAAGGCCGGTGCGAGGACAAACGGCGTGTGAGGTCGTGGGCCAGGTTGGTGTCGGCAGTGGGCGCTCGCAATGTCCCGTGAGCCAGCCGCTCCCGGCCAGCGTGCAGCATTCGACCGATCCCGATGGAGCTGGTAGCGGGTGCTCGATAACCGTGGACGACCCCCACCCTTCTATTGGCACGTCAGGTAGCGTCGTGGCGAAGACGCGGGTTACCTGCAATGCGTCGAATATCACCTCCGTTGAATTGAATCCAATGCTATTGTATTTCTGCCCCAATCAGCCTCAGGGTATGGAG
>JAYUDU010000501.1:0-3374 GCA_043739605.1 Acidimicrobiales bacterium
TGGACCAGTCGCCTCACCGGGTTCCATGCCGTTCGCCTTGTGCCGCAGGGGAAGAAGATCGGCTTCAGCCTCGAGGTCGAGGGTCTCGACGGCCCCTACCTTCGTCCAGAGGAAGTGGCAGCGCAGGCGAAGCGTGACGCAGCGCAGGCGAAGCGCGATGCCGCGCAGGCGAAGCGAGCATCCTCCGACGTTGCGGCCGAGAACCAGCGCCTCGCCGCCAAGCTCCGCGAGCTGGGCATCGACCCCCACACCATCTGACGGGGGCCGCCCTGGACGCTCATACGAGTTCGTACGGCACACCCAGGTCCATCGAGCCTGCTCGCAGCAGCGGGGCGTCGGTACTGACGAGCAGGCGGGCGTCGAGCAGAACGGCCGCAGCGAGCCCAGTCCCGACCCGGCACCAGCCGCTCGTGCGAGGCGGTAGTACCAGCAGCCCGTCGTGTACAGGGACTCGGCTCGGGCCTCTTCCATGATGTCGGCGGGAGCCCGGCCGGCCCGCGAGGACGTCGAACAGGATGCCATCGTCGATGATCGTCGCCACCGTGGCGCGTTCCTACTGGTTCGCGAGCTCGGGGTCGTCCTCCACGACTGATGCGAGTGCGGCGGCGTAGCCGCCATCGTCAAGCCACGAACAGAGCACGGCCCGCGCTGCCTCGCTCAGCTCGACGGGAGCCGACGGGGACCGCGGCCGGGCGAACTCCCCAGCCGCGGCAGCGCGGCGGCGCGCCCGCTCGATGATCGCCTGGGCCTCTGGATCGAGCCGTGAGCGCGTCGCCATCGCAGTAATGGGAGCGCCGCCTCGACCAGGACCAGCGCAGCTATTCGTCGATGACGGCGGCTTCGGCGATGGCTTCGAGGTCGAGGTCGAAGCCGGAGACGAGTCCTTCGCCGCGGAAGATGCCCGCGGCGGGGCCGGTGCCGGTGAGGCAGTCGTCGGCGAGGATGATGGCCGCTGAGGTGTAGGTGCTGCGCTCCATGTGGGGGTACGGGCGGCCGGCGGGCTGGGCGAGGCCGGTGAAGTAGCCGCCGTCGCCGGTGCGCAGCTGCTGGGTCCACTCGAGGAGGGCGCGACCCTTGTCCTCCTCGCCGAGGACCATGTGGGCCATCGCGCACTCGGCGGTCTCCGCGCCGGTGAACCAGTCCTTGTCCGCCACGCAGCGGACACCCCAACCCTCCACCACGAAGCGGTCCCACCCCTCGGCCAGGCGGGCGTGGCCGGCGTCGCCGCGCAGCGCGCCGCACAACACCGGGTAGTACCAGTCCATGGCCCACGGCGCCTTGTTCTCGAAGCACTCGGGGCGGAAGGCGAGGGCGGTGGCCAAGCGGCCGGCGGCAAGCTCCCACTCGGGGCGCTCGTGGTCGAGGTCCTCGGCCAGCGCAACTGCGCACCGGATCGAGTGGTACACCGACGAAGATCCCGTCAGCAACGCGGTGGTGGCGGGCGTGCCGTCCTCGAAGACGCACCACAGCACCTCGCCGGTGGGTTGCTGCAGCGAGACGATGCGGTCGATGGCAGCCTCCACCACGGGCCACATCCCGCGGGCGAAGTCCCGGTCGCCGGTGGCGCGCAGCAGGTGCAGCACCCCAGTGGCCGCGTACGCGGTGACGTTGGCGTCGAGGCGGCCGTCCTTCACCTTCCAGCCGGTGCCGACGCCGCCGAGGTTGTCGGAGGGTTCGTAGTACTGGCACCAGCTGCCGTCGGCGTGTTGGGTGGCGGCAAGCCAGCGGTAGGCGGCCCTGGCCTCGTCGACGAAGCCGCCGACGGTGAGGGCCATGGCGGCTTCGACGTGGTTCCACGGGTCGCAATGCCAGCCCGGGAACCACGGGATCATGCCGTCGCGGCGCTGGACCCGTGCGATTTGGGCGGCCGTGGTCCACGCCTTGGCCGGACCGACGACGTGGGATGCAGCAGTGCTGCGGCTCATGCGGCCCGCTTCTCCACGTAGATCACGATGGACTTGGAGAGGACCGGGTTGAGGGCCGCCTCGGCGAGGCGGGTGCCAAGCGGACGGGGCCGCGCCATGTCGGCGACAAGCACATCGTGGAACGCCTTCACCACCGGGTGATCTGCGTTGTCGACGCCCACCGCACACTTGATCCACCAGTACGGCGTGTGGAGGCCGTGGGCACGACCGACGCCAACCGGTGTGAGGCCGACGGTGCGCAGGCGCTCCTCGAGCACGTTCTGGCGATAGATGCGCACATGGCCGCCGGGGGTCATGTGGTAGCGGTCGGACAGCGCCCAGCACACCAGCTCTGGCCCCCAGCGGGGCACGGTGATGGCGGCGGTGGCGCCCACCTTCAGCACCCGGTACAGCTCGCGCATGGCGCCGAGGTCGTCGGGGATGTGCTCCATGACCTCGGAGCAGATGACCCGGTCGAAGGTGTTGTCGGCGTAGGGCAGCGCCAGGGCGTCGCCGTTGACGCCGACGCCGGTGCCGCCGTGCCCTGGCCCGTCGTCGCCCGCGTCGATCATGGCCTTCATCAGGTTGACGGCGTCCTTCACCTCGGCAGCCGAGTAGTCGAGGGCCACCACGCGGGCGCCCCGCTGGAGGGCCCCGTACGCGTGGCGTCCACCGCCGGCCCCGAGGTCGAGGATGAGGTGGCCGGGCTTGAGGCCAAGGCGGTCGTAATCAACGGTCAACATCAGGCGAACTTCCTTGCCACGCCGCGGCGGGCGTGGTCTTCGAGGATCCAGCGGTAGTGCTCGATGGTGCCCTTGGCGCACGCCTCCCAGGTGAAGCGAGCCAGCACCCGGTCGCGGCCGGCTTGGCCGAGGCGGGCGCGCTCGTGGGGGTCGTCCAGCAAGCGACCGATGGTGGCGGCTAGGGCTTCGGGGTCGCCCGGAGGGACGAGCACGCCGGCGATGCCGCTCTCGCCGACGACCTCTGGCAGCGCGCCGCCGGTGGTGGCCACCAGCGGGACGGCGCAGGCCATCGCTTCGATGGCCGGCAGCGAGAAGCCTTCGTAGAGGCTCGGCACGATGGCCAGCTGTGCCGAGGCGTACAGCTCGGTGATCTGGCGGTTGGTGATGCCGGCGTGGAAGTGGACGGCGTGCTCGATGCCAAGGCGAGTGATGTGAGCGGGGATGGTGGAGTCGACCTTGGGGGTTCCTATGACGTGCAGCTCGACCTCGGGGCGCTCGGTCCGCAGCTTGGCGACCGCTTCGAGCATGGGGACGAGGCCCTTGAGGGGCATGTCGGACGACGTGGTGCACATGATGCGACCGGGGATGCGGGCAATGGTGCGGATGGGCTCGAAGTTGTCGAGGTCGACGCCCACCGGCACGATCCGCATCTGCTCCTCGGTGCCCCCCATCTGGGCGATGATGTCCTTCTTCGATGACTCGGACACGGTGACGATGCGGCGCATGT
>JAYUDU010000502.1:0-3368 GCA_043739605.1 Acidimicrobiales bacterium
GTTCTTCGGGAGCAGCAGATAGACCCCGCGCGCCACGCGCTTGATGACCCCGTCGATCATGTACACACAACCCGACGAGAAGTCGACGAGCCGTCGCCCGAGCGCCTCGTCGGCTTGCTTGATCGAAAGGATGACGGGCGACCCCTCCTTGAGTCGGTCACCGACGGTCTGGGCGTCGTTGAACTCCAGCGCCTCGATCACCACCACCTTGCGATCGCGCGTCGACCGCAGCGTGCGCACGGGGCTGGAGATGGTGGTCACGCCACTCTGCTCGCCGCTCGACGGATCGGATGCCATCGGCCGGATCGTGCCGATGCCGTCCTCTGGCCCAACTGGGCGCTGTGGGCGCATCGGTACGGGGTCGCGAAGAGGCGCAGCCTCGTCGTCGCCGTAGGCGTATGCGCCGTCTTCAACCGGGTCTGCGAGGCCCAGGAGCTCCTTCATGCGTCTCATGTCGGTCCCATTCTTGGTCAGGCACCCGTTGAGTGGGTGCGTGTGGTGGTGGAGGTGGAAGTGGTGTGGTCGTCGGCCAACGCCACGGGCGTCTGCCGCGGAAGCGGGCCGAACAGCCCGGTGCCGATCCGGATGGTGGTCGCGCCCTCTTCCAAGGCCACGCGCACGTCTGTCGACATGCCCATCGAGATCTCGGCCAGGCCGAGGTCGCGCGCGGTGGCGGCGAGGCGGCGGAACACCCGGCGGGTGTGGGCCTGGTCTTCGGGGGGGCCGACGCCCATCAGGCCCGTGACTGTGAGATCGGCGGCTCGCGCCGCGGTGAGCAGCGATGGGAGCTCGGCCCATGGGCACCCGCCGCGGCCGGGCAGCTCGGCGAGGTCGACCTGCAACAGCACCTTGGCGCCGGGACGAACTCGGGGCCCGAGGGCCTCGATCAGCGCGGGCCGGTCGACCGACTGCCACATCGCGACGTGCGGGGCAGCGAGATCGATCTTGTTGCGCTGGACGCGGCCGATCATGTGCCACCGCACCGGCATCCCTGCGAGCTGCCCGGCCTTGGTCGCGAGCTCTTGTGCATATGACTCGCCGAGGTCGGCGATGCCGGCCTCGACCGCGGCCCGGCACACGTCCATGCCGCGACCCTTGGTGACTGCGACGATCGTGATGCCCGCGGGGTCGCGCCCGCAGTCGGCGGCGAGCGCCCGCAGCGCAGCGACGCGCTCGGCGACGACGTCGGCGCCGTACGCAGTGGATGGCACGGTCACGGCAACCAGCCTCCTCGATCCTCGTTCCTCAGATCCGCTCGGCCCGGGCCGGCGGGCCTACTTGAGGAAGCTGGGGACGTCGAAGTCGTCGTCGCCGAAGTCGTCATCATCATCCCCGAACGGGCTTGGCCGGCGGGCGCCACTGAACCCGGTCTCTGGGGGACGACCGGTGGTGCGGTTGCGGGCCTCGCCGTCCCATCGATCGAACCCAGCCGCCACCACGGTGACGCGCATCTCGTCGCCCATCGACTCGCTGATGACGCTGCCGAGGATGATGTTGGCGTCGGGGTGAGCCACGCCTTGAATGATCTCGGAGGCCTGGCTGAACTCGAACATCCCGATGTCAGGACCGCCAGAGATGAGCAGCAGGATGCCCCGCGCTCCTTCGATGGAGGATTCCAGCAGCGGGCTCGTGATGGCGGCTCGGGCAGCCTGCTCGGCGCGACCTTCGCCCGATGCCGAACCGATGCCCATCATGGCGGTGCCCGCGTTCGACAGGATCGACTTCACGTCTGCGAAGTCGGTGTTGATGAGGCCCGGCGTGGTGATGAGCTCCGAGATGCCCGACACCCCCTGCAGGAGGACCTCATCTGCCATCTTGAACGCAGACACCATCGACGTCTTCTCGGTGCTGGCCGTCAGCAGGCGATCGTTGGGAATGACGATGAGGGTGTCGACTGCCTCTTGCAGCTTGTTGATGCCTTCGTCCGCTTGGAGCGACCGGCGCTTGCCTTCGAAGCTGAAGGGGCGAGTCACGACGCCGACGGTCAGCGCTCCGAGGCTGCGAGCGATCTCGGCCACGACCGGCGCGGCGCCCGTGCCAGTACCGCCGCCCTCGCCAGCGGTGACGAAGACCATGTCTGCACCCTTGATGGCCTCCTCGATTTCCTCGCGGTGCTCCTCGGCAGCGCTCCGACCGACCTCGGGATCGGCACCCGCGCCGAGACCCCGCGTGAGCTGACGGCCGATGTCGAGCTTGGTGTCGGCATCGCTCATGAGCAGGGCCTGCGCGTCTGTGTTGACCGCGATGAACTCAATGCCCTTCATGCCGGCGTCGATCATGCGGTTGACGGCGTTGACGCCGCCGCCGCCGACGCCGACAACTTTGATAATTACGACGTAGGACATGGATCCCATGGTGTGCTGCGCTCCCGGTTCGGTCGCTTGGAATGGATGGGCCGTGGAAGCGAACCCTGAACCTCAACCTGAGGTACAGGGTTATGTCAACCTCGGGAAGATGGCGAGACCGTAGTGGTCGCAGGGGACCGGGTCAACACTGGTGCTTCTGGGACACGAACATCGACCACGGCAAGGCCCCCGCGCGGCACCCGATCGAGCACCGTGGCGGCTGCTGTGAGCTTGGTCGCCATGCGGTCGGCGGTACCGAGGCGGACGAGGGCGCCGGGTGCCTTCCCCTGCCCTGACAGGCGGATGCCCACCTCGCCAGCCGAGTCGACCTCCACCTGGGCGACCAGTGGCCGGAGGGCTTCAGGAAGTCCTGCGGCGACCAGGACGGCTTCGAGCGCAGACGGGGCGAGGCGCGTGCCCGGCGGAGGCGCATCGCCGACCCCGACGATGTGAACGAACGACCCTGCGACACCACTCCCCTGACTCGCCGTCGGCGGACGTCGGCCCGCAGCAGTCGCCGGCGTCAACGCTTGCGAAGAGCCGAGGACGCGACCCGTGACGTCGACGAGCGCAAGGCACGGGGCGAGGGCGCACGTCACCGCGCCGGCCGGAACCACTGCCACCGGAGCCCGTTCCGTCACCGCCACCACGACGGTATTGGGCCATGAGCGACGCACGGATGCGGTGAGCACCCAGGGCAACGCAGCGATGCGGCGAGCCGCGGACGCACCATCGAGTGAAACCATCGCAGCGTCGAGCAGGTCGCTGGCGTCGATGACGGCGGATTCCTGGGTCTCAGCTGCGCCGCTCAGTCGGATCGTGTGAACACTGAGCAGGGGGCTGCGCGCCGCGCCGATGGCGCCTGCCGCAACCGTCAGCCCGAGAGCGAAGGTTGCTGCCCTACGCCGCCGACCGTTGCGAGCATCTGCGACCGTGGCGTCCCGCCGCGCCGCGAAGCGCGGATCAACGAACAGCGCCAACGCCTCGGGATCATGGGCGTGGACAGGTCCGTCCTCTTCGGCC
>JAYUDU010000503.1:0-8582 GCA_043739605.1 Acidimicrobiales bacterium
GCATCGTCGGAACGACCGACCTGCGCGCCGACGCAGCTGTGATCGACGAGGTTCTCGACGCGCACTCCAGCGCATCCGGAGGGCGGTTTCGGGGCATCCGCCACGCCGGCGCGTGCGACCCAGACCCGGCGTCGCTCGCCATCGCCGGCCGTGCGCCCGCAGGCCTGTACCTCGACCCGGCGTTTCAGGCCGGCGTCCGCCACCTCGGCGAGCGTGGGCTGACGTACGACACCTGGCACTACCACCACCAAAACGCGGACTTCCTCACCCTCGCTGAGGCGGCGCCGGGGACGACCATCGTGCTCGATCATCTCGGCACCCCGCTCGGGGTTGGCCGCTTCGCGGGCCAGCGGGAGGAGATCTTCGAGCAGTGGCGCGTCGACATCGCCGCGATCGCTCGGTACGAGAACGTCGTCGCGAAGCTCGGTGGGCTGGCCATGCCCGACAACGGCTTCGGCTGGCACCTCGCAGAGCGCCCCGCGACCTCGGACGACATGGTCGGGGCCCAGGCTCGCTACTACGAGCACATGATCGAGTGCTTCGGAGTCGAGCGCTGCATGTTCGAGTCGAACTTCCCGGTCGACAAGATGTCGGCGTCGTACGTCGTGGTGTGGAACGCGTTCAAGAAGATGACCGCAGGGTGCAACGCCGCTGAGCGGCAGGCGCTGTTCCATGACACGGCCGCCCTGACCTACCGGATCTGACGTGCGCTTGACCTTGGTTCAGCGGCGGTGCCACGATCTCGGACGTGCCGTGCCAGCGGTGACTCGACGCTCTCCAGGGGGAACGACATGACTCTGACCGACGCACCCGCAACCAACACTTCCGGCTCCACGGCCGACGTGGTGGACGAGATCCGTGCGTGGCTGGCCGACAACTGGGACCCGGAGCTCACCGTCGGTGAGTGGTGGGAGCGCCTCGGCACCTCTGGCTGGTCCGCCCCGACGCTGCCGATCGGCCGCTACGGGAAGGGCCTGTCGCGCAGCGATGCGGTGAAGGTGTCCAACGAGATCCAGAAGTTCGGCGCGCTGGGTGCGCCGGGCGGTCTCGGGCTCTTGCTCGCTGCGCCGACGATCGCCGATCACGGCACCGACGAGCAGGTCGAGACCTACGTCCGCGACATCGTCACCGGCAAGCAGGCGTGGTGCCAGCTGTTCTCCGAGCCCGGCGCAGGTTCGGACCTCGCCGGTCTGTCCACCAAGGGCATGAAGGACGGTGATGAGTGGATCTTCAACGGCCAGAAGGTCTGGACCTCCACCGGTTCCATCGCCGACATGGGCATGCTCATCGCCCGGACCAACGTCGACGTGCCGAAGCACTCTGGCATCACGTGGTTTGCCATCGACATGCATCAGCCGGGCATGGACGTTCGTCCGCTGTACGAGATGACCGGCCACGCGATGTTCAACGAGGTGTTCATCAGTGACGCCCGCACCCCCGACAGCGCCGTCATCGGCGGTCTCAACAACGGGTGGGCAGTCGCCAACACGACCCTGTCTCACGAGCGTTCCGGCCTCGGTGCCGGTGGTGGCGGCGGCGGCTTCGGCGCTCAGCCCGGCACCGTCGTCAACCAGCTCGGCAAGCGCGCCGGCGACTTCGCGCCGAAGAACGATGGCTCGCCGAGCCGCCGCTCCTCGCCCGCTCAGCGCGGCTCGATGCAGGCGCAGTTCGCCAAGGGCAACGGCAAGAACGAGGACCCGATCATCCGTCAGCAACTGGCCAAGCTGCACACCATCACCGAACTGGGCCGCATGAACAACGAGCGCCTCAAGGCGTACCGTGCCGGTGGCAAGGACATCCCCGGCATGGCGAATATCTCGAAGCTGATGATGAGCGACATGGTCCGCTTGCAGCGTGACCTCGGGCTGTCGATCCTGGGCGCCCACGGCATGCTGCACGCCTACAACGACGAGCAGAAAAAGGTCAACGATGAGGCGACCAAGAACCCCTTCATCGGGATGATCACCGGCACCGCGCTCTACGCGCAGGCGCCCCCGATCTACGGCGGCACCGACCAGATCCAGCGCAACATCATCGGCGAGCGCGTCCTCGGCCTCCCCAAGGAGCCCAACGACGACAAGACGAAGACCTTCGCGCAGCTGCCCAAGAACGCCTGAGCCTTTCCGGCTGTTCTTCGTCGGTCCAGGCGATGTCCGGGTTCTTGCTCCGCAGCGAACCCGGCCATCGGCTTCCTTCCTGCTGAACAGCCGTCGGCTCAGTCTTGATCACATGGCTCGCTTCGCTCGCAGCCGTGGCCGTCCGCTTGACGGCCGCGGCGCCTCCGGCTGGTAGCTGGCGTGCGGGGTTTCGCGGCTTCTTGATCGGCGTCTTGGGGCTTCAGTGGGGCTGACCCCGACTTTGGAGCCGCGATCGTTGGGGCGCGGCTTCTTGATCGGCGTCTTCGGGGTGTTCTTCGCCTGACGCCGATCTGCGAGCCGCGCTGCGAGCCCGGCGCCTGCCCTGTGGCCCTCGCGACGCCGGCCGAAGGTCGTAGCGAGGGGATCCGCAGCATGGAACACATCGAAGTGCAATGATGTGCCAATGCACCACGTTGGCCGCCTGCCCGATGAACTCCTTCTGATCAGCGACGCCCAGGAGGGCCTGTTCTCCACGGCACAGGCGGCGGCGCATCTCCTCTCGGTCGACGCGCTGGCGGCGTGCCGCTCAGGCGAGTGGATCTCCGCCGGCCGCGGGCTGTGGTGCGACGCCGGGTGGCAGCCACCCGAGCCGATCGGTGCGCGCCTGCACGCGCTGGCCCGCAGGCGGGCTCGTCGGGTGCAGCTGGTGCGACCGTCGGCGGTCGCCTGCGACGAGATCGCCGCCGAGCTGTTGCGCATGGACGGCTGGTGGTCGGGCGACGCGACCCGCCACAGCGTCGGCCGTGGCGACGGTCATCGTGCGGGGTGGCGGCGGCGCGATCTCGCTCCGGACGAGGTGGTGGAGATCGATGGGCTGCGGGTGACGTCGCCCCTCCGCACAGCGCGCGATCTCGTCCCCGGGATGACGTTTGATGCCACCGAGCTCCTCGTTGAATCGGTGCTCCGGCTTGGACTCGTCTCTCAGGCGGTGCTCTGGGATGTCGCGAGCGAGGCACGACTGGTCGGCCTCGGCGCTGTCCTTGCATCACGCGCTGGAGCGCCCCCGACCGAGAGCATGCTCGAGACGCTCGCCGTAGCCCTGATCCGTCGCTTCGGCATCGAGACGCCTTCGCGGCAGGTGGAGGTCGGCAAGTACCGCGTCGATCTCGCGTGGCCGGCGCTCGGTGTATTCATCGAGCTCGACGGCGAAGCCCACGACGAGCGAGCGGTGTACGACCAGCAGCGCCAGAACGAGATCGTCGCGATGACGGGCTGGACCGTCGTGCGGCTTCGATGGAGCGACGTCGTTCGCGCTCCAAAGCGCACGGCCGCGCTCATCGCCGCATCGCTGGCCGCCCGCCAGGTCGCGATGACGCGCGGCTCGCAGATCGCCGTCTGAGCCCTCACCATCGCAAGACGCCGATTTCGGAGCCGCGACGACGGACGTGTGGCTTCTTGATCGGCGTCCTCAGCGCGCTCGCCCCAGGACGTCGACTTCGGAGCCCCACCCCTCAATCTTTGGTGGCGACCTGGTTCGGGGTGACGTTCATCTTGGGTTCGTACACGCCGACATCGACGGCTCGGGCCACGTTGCCCTGGGTGGCTCGCAGCTCGGCGCGGCAGGGAGTGCAGGGGCCGTAGAGCAGCTCGTGCACCTCGCGCTGACACCGCGGGCAGGTGAAGTCGATGGTGCCGTCGAGGGGTGTGGCGCTGAGTCCGAGCTCTGGCATCGGCGCTGAGGGTAGTGCCGTCAGCCGGACCGGCGAGCCTGGCCTTCTTTGGTCATTGGGCGCGTTTCCTGTTGCCCAAAGACCAAAGAACGACCGGACCCTGGACAGGGTCGGGCTACGGTCCGGCGCATGGCCCTGACCGCCCTGTCCCGCTCGCTCGTCGGCGTCCCCTGCCTCGTCACCGGTGCCGCGTCCGGCATGGGCAGAGCCACGGCGATGGTGCTTGCGGAGGAGGGTGCGAAGGTTGCGGTGACCGATCTTGGCGCCGACCGCGTGGCCGCCGTGGTCGACGAGATCAACGCCGCCGGCAAGCACGCCATCGGCTTCGAGCTGGACGTCAGCGACCCCGACGCGATCAGCCGCGTCGTGGACGAGGCCGCCGCGCAGCTTGGGGGTCTGCAGGTGCTGGTCAACAACGCCGGCGTATCGCTCGGCAGTGCGCTCGACGGGCCCGACTTCGAGACGGTGTGGGCCAAGACGTTCGCCGTCAACCTGGATGCGCACCACCGCACCATCCGTGCCGCACTGCCGTACCTCGAGGCGTCGCCGCACCCCCGGGTCGTCAACATCGCCTCGACCGAGGGGTGGGGTGCCACCGCGTACATCAGCGCCTACACCGCCTCGAAGCACGCGGTCATCGGGCTCACCAAGAGCCTCGCGGTCGAGCTCGGGCCGAAGGGCATCACCGTCAACTGCATCTGCCCCGGCCCGATCAGGACCGGCATGACGCAGGCCATCCCCGACGAGAGCAAGGTCATCTACGCCAAGCGCCGCACGGCATTGAAGCGCTACGGCGACCCCGAAGAGGTGGCCCACATGACCGTCAGCATGTGTCTCCCGGCAGCATCGTTCTGCACGGGCGGCGTGCTGCTCGTCGACGGCGGCATGTTCATCCGCAACTGATCGATGGATCCCGCTCGAGCGAGGACCATCGCGCTGATCAAGCGGATCGGTCCGTTCGATGACGTCGAGCGCGCGCACCGTTCGACGGCGCTCGCGTGGGCCATGAGCGATGCACCGCTGTGGCGCGTGGCGAAGCCGGACGTCCCGCCGCGCCACCTCGTGTCGTACGTCGCACTCGTTGACGCCGAGGCGAGCGCGCTGCTGCTGGTCGCGCATCGGCTCGCCGGCCTGTGGCTGCCGGCGGGCGGTCACGTCGATGTTGGCGAGGATCCACTGAGTGCCGCGTGTCGGGAGGCGGAGGAGGAGCTGGGCGTGGCGATTCGGATGGTCGCCGGAGCGCAGCCGATGTTCGTCACCATCACGGAGACCGTCAACGTCGGGACAGACGAAGGTCACACCGACGTCAGCCTCTGGTTTGCCTGCGAGCAGGCCCCCGGTCAGGCCATTGCGTTCGATGGCAGCGAGTTCGACGAGGTCCGCTGGTGGTCGTTTGACGAGATCCTGGCCGCCGACCCCTCGCTCTTCGACCCTCACCTTGGCCGATTCGTAGCGAAGCTCGCGCATCGTGAGAGTCGGAACTCGGGAGGCACGGATGGGAAGCGATGACGACAGCGTGAGCGGGGACCCGGACGTCGTCGAGCTTGAGCCGGTGCGCGCCAGTCGCAGGCTAGGACGGGCGCAGATCGTCGCGATCGCTGTGGTTGTCTGCGTGCTGGGCGCCGCCGGGGGTGTCGCCGCGCTGGTGCGACCGACCTCGCCACCTCGGCCGCGCGAGGTCCGGACTGCCGGAGCTGGCGGTGGCGCGGGCGGCGCCGATGACGGGACGAGCGCCTCGGCCCAGGTAACGCCTGCGTCGACGATCGCGCCCGATCCGGGCCGGCGGTTCGTCGACGGCATCGTCGCGACGACCAGGGCACTCCCGCCTGACTCATCCACGATCACCACGCCGCACCCGACTTCGACGCTGTCGCCCGGTGCGAGCACGACGACGCGTGGCATCGCTCCTGGCGCGCCCCGGCTGCTGGAGCTCACCGGCGACGGCGTCGCTCACCACCTGACCTACCGCTTCGACCAGCCGGTGACGTTCGACCGGAGCGCGCAGCTCGGCGGAGTGATCGTGTACGGGCCCGACAGCGCCTGCTCGACACCGCAGGGAAACGCGCACGGGCTCATCAGCGGCGACGGCACCACCACGATCACGCTCGACGCCTACATCCAGCCGGGCGTCAACTACGTGAGCGGCTTCGCAGGCAAGGGCACCACCAACAACAAGCCCGCCGAGCAGCCGGTGTGCCGCCGCGTCGACGGCGGCGCGGGTGGGCGCGCCCGGTTCGTCTCCGGTATCGGAGACGCCGGATCCGGCAGTGGCGGACAACGCCTCCTCCTGCGCTTCGACCGCGCCGTGGTGCGGCCCGACCCGACGCAGGTGACCGTGTTCTCCGACGCGGGGTGCGCCACCGAACGAGGCCGCGGGCAGTCCGGCACCGTCACGTCGTACGGCGATGAGTCGGTGTCGTTCACATCGACCGGGCTCGCAGTGGGCACGCAGTACGTGCGGCTCGCCGAGGGAGCTGCAACTACGGCCGCAGGCGAGGCACCGAGCGAGGCCACCGCCTGCGTGGCGATCACCGTCGTCGACCGCCCGCACGTCCTTTCCAGCACCGCGAACGGCACACGCTTGAGCGTCACGTTCGATCGGCCGGTCACGAACATCGACTCCGAGATGCTCATCGTCGTCTTCACGAGCGATGCCGGGTGTCGCTCGCCGAACGGCAACAGCCACGCCTACGTCAGCGGTGACGGCACGTCCACCATCGTGGTCGAGGCCACCAGCCTCGCGAGCGGCACGAGCTACATCCAGGTCAACGAGGGCTTCGCCGCGGCGAACGGTGTCGCCAACCGTGGCAGCGGCTGCGTCGCCGCCCCGCGCCAGTAATAGCGCGGGTCCAGGTGGTGGCGGTCGAGCCTCGTTGGAGCAAGCGAGGTCAGCTGCTGCAGGACAGCATCGAGCAGCCGACCTTGGTTCGGGCCCACTCGGGGCGCTTGCCAGAGAAGCGCTCCTTGCCGGGCTGCTCGTCGTAGGGGCGGCGCAGGACGTCCATGACCTCGTGCAACAGCGCCGCATCGCCGGCCGTCGCGGCGTCGATGACCTCCTGCGCGATGTAGTTGCGCAGCACGAACCGTGGGTTCAGCGCGTCCGCCTGGGTGGCCCGGTCCGCGTTGCTCAGCCCGGCGCTGCGGACGCGCGCCGCCCAGTCGCGCAGCCAGGTGAGCCACGTGGCGCGCACGTCGCCGACAAGGTCGCCGGGGGAGTACCAGATGTGGGCGAGGGGCGCGAGGAGCTGCTCGTCGGTCACGCCGCCGGCCGTCGGCACGCGCTGAAGGTCGCGAAAGAACAGGACCTGATCGGTCTCGATCTGGGCGAGCGCGACGTACAGCCGGTCGACGGGTGCTCCATCATCGTCCTGCACCGCACCCCAGCCGAGGCGCGCCACGGTCATCGCCAGGAAGCGAGCGCCGTACTCCGGCTTGAAGCGGTTGAGGCTGTGCTGGAGGCCAGTCGTGTCTTCGACGACGTTGGCCAGTGCGTTGGCGAGCTGGAGCAGGTTCCAGTGAACGATCTGCGGCTGAGCCCCGTATCGGTAGCGGCGGCCTTCGGCGTCGGTGGTGTTGGGCGTCCACATCGCATCGAAGCCCTCGAGCCAGCCGTATGGCCCGTAATCGATCGTCAGGCCCAGGATGGACATGTTGTCGGTGTTGAGCACGCCGTGGACGAACCCGACGCGCATCCAGTGCACCGCGAGGTCGATCGTGCGATCGACGACCTCGTCGAACCAGGCGTCGATGTGCTCTGCGCCGAGAGGAGCCCCCGCCAGCGGCGCGAGGTGCGGGAAGTCGCTGCGGATGGTGTGCTCGATGAGGGCCCGCAAGAGCTCGCCTTCGCCGTGGGCCGCCGGCAGCTGGAACGACCCGAACCGTACGAATGACGGAGCGACGCGACACACCACGGCACCGGGCTCTGGTGCGGGGTGGCCGTCGTAGAGCACGTCGCGTACGACATCGTCGCCGGTCAGCACGAGGGACAGCGCGCGGGTCGTTGGCACGCCGAGGTGGTGCATCGCCTCGCTGCAGAGGTACTCGCGCACCGAAGAGCGCAGCACCGCGCGGCCGTCGGCTCGTCGCGAGTAGGGCGTCTCGCCGGGGCCTTTGAGCTGGAGCGTCTGGTGGCCACCGTCACTGTCGATGACCTCGCCGAGCGCGATGGCGCGACCGTCGCCCAGCTGGTCGGCCCAATTGCCGAACTGATGGCCGCCGTAGCGCATGGCGAAGGGGTCGGCGCCGGCCGGGGTGCGGTTGCCAGAGAACACTGCGGCGAAGTCGTCACTCGCGCACACCTGTGGTGAGAGCCCGAGGAGTGCGCCGACCTCGGGTGACCACGAAAGCGTGTGGGGGTTGGCCGTCGGTGTCGGCAGCACCCGACTGAACGCGGCGCCTGCCGGCTGGCGGAGGCCCTTGCCCTCGCGAGGATCGGCGGGCAGCGCCGCGGTGAACCGATTGTCGAACGGCAACGCGTCGAGGTCGGTGATCTGGGGGGTAGGCGGCAGGTCGACCATCGAGCCGACGGTACCGCCTCCTCGACTCCTACCGCGCGTTGCTGGCAGGCTCGCCAGGTGGTCCCCATGCTCGATCCCGCCCGACCGCCGGACGGCGTGCGTCTCGTTGCGACCGACCTCGACGGAACCCTGCTTGGCGCCGAAGCGGTGTTGTCGGCGCGGGCCGCCACGGCCTGCGCCGCAGCGACCGCGGCGGGCATCCACATCGTGATGGCGACGGCGCGCCCGCCGCACGCGATGCAGCGGTTCGCGGAGGC
>JAYUDU010000504.1:0-3360 GCA_043739605.1 Acidimicrobiales bacterium
TGATCGGCGGCATCGACCACGTTCCGCCGATCCTCATCCGTGCCGGGCGCATGCTCGGAGCGAGAGGGCCGACGCTGTTCCGACACGTGATCCTCCCCGCGGCCATGCCCTCCTGCCTCGCCGGGCTGAAGCAGGGCTGGGCCTTCGCCTGGCGCAGCCTCATGGCCGGCGAGCTGCTCGTCCTGTTGGGCGTGCCCTCTATCGGCGCCCGCCTCCAAGCAGGACGGGAGTTCTCCGACGCGCCGCTCCTGCTGGCCATGATGATCGTCGTGCTCCTCATCGGGATCGTCGTCGACAGCCTGTTCGGTGCAGCGGACCAAGCGCTTCGCCGGCGCCGCGGCCTCGTCGACACCGCGACCTGATCGCAATGCCGGCGTGAACATTCGGCCAAAGCGGCGTACGCCATGCGAGCACTCCGAGTACGAAAGCCCGGCCGAGCACCTCCAAGACGTGTGGGTCGCGGCCCGGCGCGGTCGCGGGCCAGAAAGCACGATCACAGCAGGCTGGCGAGCGACCCAAGTGTTTGATCTCGGTGAGGCTCAAGTTGGCGACGGTGAAGAGGGTCTCGGACAGCGTCCCGGTTCGGCCGGTTGCGTTGGCGTGGTCGTCTGGCTCCGTGGGTCGATGACCACTTTGGCGTGGTGGCCGGGATGGGCGAGCTCGTCGAAGGCGGACGCGGCGCCGTCGAGGCCGACGGTGCCAGTGACGAGCGCGGTGGCGTTGACTTTGCCGTTGGCGAGCATTTGGAGGGTGTCTCGGAACTCGAGTGGTCCGTAGCCGACGACGAAGCGGAGGTCGATCTCCTTGTTGATGGCCATGGCGGGCCGGAACCGGTCGGGTTCCATGCACACGCCGACGATGACAACGCGCGACGCGAGCGGAGCGCTGCTGATGATGCTCTCGATGATGCCGGGGACGCCGACGCATTCGAAGATGACCGGGCGCTTGGGTTTGGTGGCACCGAGCATGTCGAGGACCCTGAGCACGAGGTGCGAGGGCACGGGCAGCTGCTGGAGCTTCTTCATGGCGGCCAGACCGCTGTACGCGGCAGCGGAGATGGATGTGGAGTAGCCGCGTTCGGCCATGGCGTCATACGGCGAGCCCTCGGTCGGATCAACGACGACATCGGCGCCGCATGCAGTCGCCAGCGCGCGGCGTGACGGAGAAAGGTCGGTGGCCACGATCTCGTCGACACCCTTAGCCTTCAGCATGCAGATGACGGCCAGTCCGACCGGGCCGCAGCCGATCACGACGGCGGCGTCCTTCTTGTTGATCTCCGCGCGGCGAACTGCGTGGTACCCGATCGCCATCGGTTCGGTGAGTACCGCGACATCGGCAGAGAGCCCGTTGGGCACGGAGAGCATGAATGCCTCCTCGATCAGAACCTGCTCGGCGTAGGCGCCAGGGGCAGACGCGGACAGGCCGATGGCATGCATCTCCTTGCCGTGCCTGATGAGGGGCAGGGCGACGACCGGCGTGCCGATCGTGACCTTTCCGGCGGTGCCGGGCCCGTAGTCGGCGATCTCGCCGCAGAACTCGTGGCCGAACACCACCTTCTGGTTGGAGCGCATGAAGCCGTCGTAGCCGGCTTCGGCGAGGACGTCGGCTTGGGCGTCGGCGTGGTGGCGGGCGTGGAGGTCCGACCCGCAGATGCCGCAGCCGGTGACGCGCAGCAGCACTTGGCCTTCACCGGGCACGGGTGTCGGCAGGTCGACGACCTCGAGGTTGCCGTTCTCGCAGGCGACCGCTCTCATCGGGGCAAGAGACTGTCGTCGAAGGCGGGCAGTGGCTTGATGAACGGGTCGAGCAGCTTCCCGGCCTGTTCGGCGGTCAGGACATCAGCTGGGTCGAGCTTGATGTAGGCCCGCTCGGCGTCGTCGAACTCCCACACATCCTCACCGAGCAAGCGGCCCTGATCGTCGTAGGGCCACACCATGCAGATCTGGGACCGGGTGAGGTACATGGCATTCGGATCGGCGTCGATCCCCGCGGCGGCAAGCTCCGAGCCGAGCGTCTGCTGGTAGCCGATGCCTCGGCCGACGATCAGGTGGTCGCCCACGGCCACCGACTCGTCTTCGACGTAGAAGACGCATTGGTCTGTCGCTGTCCAATGTCCGTAGAGGGCGGCGACCTGCTCCTTGCCGTCGAGGGTGAACCGTCCTTGGGTGATGAGGCTGAAGCGGTAGACCGGGTGGTCGACGGTCAACGCCGGGTCGAGGATCTCCTCCCACCGGCCGGCAGATTCGAGGTACCGGTGGCGGAGGTAGGCCTGCAGCAGGAACCGATGGCGGGGGTTGGCAGTCGCCGCGAACGCGGCTTCGACTGCGACGTTCTGCTTGGTGATGTCGAGGCGGGACATGTCGAAGTCTTCGATGATGCGCGCCATCAGCAGGTCCCGCTATTACACATGTGGTCAGTATGACGGCTGAGCTCGCCAGCCTGCAAGATGTGGTCCGTGGCCCCGCCCCGTGAGCCCGCCGCCGTGACATCGCGCACCGGAACCGCGCGCCCGTCTCGGCGACGTCTTTCCGTGGATGATCGACGGGGAGAGCTGTTGCGAGCGTGTCTGGAACTGATCGGCACCCGACCGTGGGACGAGGTGTCGATGGCAGAGGTCGCCCGCGCCGCCGGCGCGTCGAAGCCCTTGCTCTACCACTACTTTCCGACCAAGAGCGACCTGTACCTGGCGGCGGTGCGCGCCGCCGCGGCGGAGTTGCGCGCCGCCACGAACCCGGCCGCGGACCTGCCGCCTCGCGCCGCGCTTGAGCAAGCGCTTGCTGCCCATATCGAATGGATCGACGCGAACTCGGTCGCCTATCGCGCCGTGCTGCAAGGTGGACTGAGCTCCGACCCAGATGTCCAAGCGATCATCGAGGAGTCCCGCGCCGATGTCGTCGCCCGCCTTGCACGCGGCTTCGGGCTCCGACGCGTCACCCCCGCCCAGCGAACGGTGCTACGCGGTTGGGTTGGGTTCTTGGAGGGCGCCTGCCTCGACTGGCTAGAGAAGAGGGACATCCCCAAACGCCATCTCGTGCGCATCCTTGCGGCATCTGTCACGGCGGTGGCGCCAGCCGCCGAAGCCTGAGCCGCCCGTCGCCGAACCCAACAGGGGCCGATGAGGGAAGGATTGGAGGCTCGGCATCGTGGAAGCGTCCACCCTCGAGACCTGAGTCCTGGGGGGCCTGAAGCCCGGACCCGGTCGCCGCCGACGCCGTCGCCGTCGCCGAGCGGGTGCGCGCCATCGCCGGCGCCGCCGGCTCGCCCCCCGATGGGCCCTTCAGGCCGGCTGTGCGACTCGGCCGTAGAGCGTGGTGCGCTGCTCGAGGGGGCGGCCGAGGTCTGACACCAGCTGGGCGAAGT
>JAYUDU010000505.1:0-3339 GCA_043739605.1 Acidimicrobiales bacterium
GACAGTCGCCTGCTCGCAGTCCGCATCATCGGTGCATGCACCAGGCCCGTCGACCTCGGCGCTGGTCTTCGCGTCACGGTCGGTGTCTCGATCGGCATCGCAGTGCTGGAGCGCGGCGAGTCGGCGGCAGACGCTTTGGACCGGGCTGACGCCGCTGCTTACCAGGCCAAACGCCTGCAAACCGGCTACGAGCTCGCGGGTCCGCCCCGACCATCCGACCCACCAACAACCTGACGGGCGTGTACGCGAGGGCAGACGTCCTCGAAGCGGTAAGGGTCGCCCAGCTGGCCACCTCGCTCGAGGTACAGGGCGAGGTTGTAGTGCTGCCAGATTCCCGGCAACGACACCGCAGTCACGGCCCCGTCAACGAAGTGGATGGCCAGCGACCGACGCATGCGATCGGAGACGTTCTCGCCGCTGCCGTGGAAGGTGAGCGGGTGGTGGAAGCTGACCTGGCCGGCACGCATCACGACAGAGGTCGGCACGACCGCACGGTCCCCGAGCGCGTCCAGCTGCGCGGCGCGGTCGGTGCCGAAGAAGTTGCTCGCACCCTCGATCAGCCCCCAGTGGTGACTGCCGGGGATCATCTGCATGGCGCCGTTCTCGTCGTCGACGTCGTCGAACGCCACCCACGCGGTGACGAACGCTCCGTGCGAGGCCACGGTGTTCCAGCTGGCCCAGTCCTGGTGCCAGCCGATGGTGGTGGTCGACTCACCGCCTCCGCTCGGTGGCTTCCACAGCAGTTGGTCCTGCCACAGCCGCACCGACGCGGCGGCGAGGAGCGCGGCGGCGATCTCGCCCAACCGCGCGTCGGTGACGAGCGCCGCAAGGTCGGTGTCGGCCCACCACGCGTTGTCGATCTTGCGGAGCTGGTGCGGCGTCGGGTCGAACGGCAGGCTCAACGTCGGCGGCCGCTCCCCGCCGTAGTTGCCGTCGACGACCCGCTGCCCAGCGTCGCGGAAGCGAGCGACCTCCTGGGCGTCGAACAGCACCGGAGCAACCCAGTAGCCCTCCCGGGCGTACCTGGAGCGGGCGTCATCGAGATCGAGCGGCACGGGCCAGGATCGTACCGGTGGGCCAGGTCGATCAGGCGGGTGGCTTCCTCATCCGCTTCGTCGGCACCCGACCTAGCTTCTCTGCGCTCGGGGCAGTTGGACCGTCGGGCTCCAGCCGGACCGCACGCCTCGGCACGCGAGCGGCCCTCGCCGGCGGCTCTCGAACGTCCGGAGCCGCGGGCTCGTCTGCGGCCGGGGCACCGGCCGGCGGAGCAGCGACGACACCAGGCGAAGCGCCCAGTGCGGCCATCAGCTTGGCGCCGGTGGCCCGACGGATCCCGCTGAAGGTGATGCGCAGCTCCTCGCCCGACGCTGTTGTGAGGTCGAACTTCGCCATGATCACTGCAGTCGCCCGCGTGATGCTCACGCCGCCTCGATCGATCGTGCCGAGGAGGTTCGCCACGGGCTTGGATGCGTTCGCGTTCGTCGCACCATCGATCGTCCCGACCGACGCGGGAACGATGATGGCGACCTGTCGAGACGTCGGGGCGGAGGCAGGAGGCGGCGCCCCACCTCCCGGCGGAATGACAGCCAACACGACCGTCGATGCAACGAGTGCGACGACGAACGTCGCGCGAAGCCGGCGCCAGGCCGCGGTCGCGATCGCCAGCGGACCTCCCGTTGCGGCGAGCAGCCGTTGCCTCAGACGCCGCCTCCGAACAGCGAGCCGCGTCTGTTCCCGTCGGTCCGATCCAGGCTGTGGTTCCACGAGTGAGCGGAGGTCCTCGGTTGGAAGGTCCACCAGAAGCTGCTGCACGGCACCCCAACGCACCCTTGCCTGCACCTCGCCCTCCACATCGCCGGACGGCAGCTCCGGCACCTCGGCATGCAGTCGCTCGCGGGAGCGCCTCCGGATGCCGTCGATGTACAGGTGACGAGCGACCGTCGACCCCCAACGCATGAAGTCGTCGGGGCCTGTGCACGAGACGCGACTACGGATCGCTCTCACCGCTACTTCCTGGATGACATCGGCCGCGTCCTCCGACGAGCACCCGAGCGCCCCGAGCGATCGGAGCAGCCGCTCCTCGATCTCGGCCCAGTGGAGCGCAAGCGCGTCGCTGTCTCCGTCCGCGGCGCCACTGCGCCGCGGGCGGCCAGCGCTCGTGCTCACGGTCAGATCGTACCGTGCCACTCAGATCTGGAGGTCGAAGGCGTCGCTGATGGCCCGGGCGAGGTCGAGCTCCTGATCGTCGAACAGAAGGCCGATCGTCGGACCGACGGCGTCGCTTCGCACCGTCGTGATGTTGTCGCAACTGACGACCGACTCGTGATCCAGCCCATTCCGGACCCCAACGTCGACCTCGCTGGCGAGCCCGCGGATCGTCGTCGTGATGGGTGCGATGGTGACCCAGCTCAGGAGGTGCAACTTCGACGCACGTGTGAGGAGTAGGGCCGGTCGCATCCTGTCAAGGCGGACGGCGGCGATGGTTCGCATCAGTCGAGCGACAGCGGCGGAAGATCGAAAATGCCTTCAAGATCTGGGTAGATCGCCTCGCCACAACGAGCGAGCTCCACGAGGATGGCCTCTTCGCTGCGGTAGCGCTGGTCACGTTGGAGGCGCGCGATGCTGCGACGGACCGCATCCGAGCGGTTGGCCGCCCGCCCTTCGGCAACCTCGTTGTCCAGTGCCCCGAGCTCATCCACGTCGAGGCGAACAGCGATCTGCGTGGTCATGCGACAATGGCACTCGGAGCGTCAACCAATCGGTACGCGCCGCCGAACTCCGGCCGCTGGAACGGCGCCGCCCCCTCGTCAGTCCGAGGGTCGGAGTTGGACCACGAATTCGCGTCCGTCCGCCGCCGCCGGCGCACCCCCATGATCGAGGATCGACTCGACCCGCAGGCCGACGCCTTCGGCAAGCGAGACGAACGTGGCCTGGTCGTACCAGTGCAGCAGCCACGGGCGATCCTCGACCGTCTCCGTCTCGCCGTCGTCGACCTCGTAGCGCAGCACTGCGACCTGCGTGCGCGCCGCCTCGTCGCGTTCCTCACCCAGCACCGTGCACCGCAGGCGAACATGGTCGTCGCCGATGTGTTCGCGGGTGACGCCGAGGTGCTTGGCCGGGGTCGGCGCCGGGATGAACAGCGGGATCATCGCGGCGCCGTCGGGCTCAAGGTGGGCACGGATGCGGGCCAACGCGGCGCTGGCGACGTCGTCGCTCGCCAAGAGGTTGAACGTCGGTCCGGCCAGGAAGATCGACCGGTAGCGGCGCCCCAGGTCCATCGTTTCGATCGCCGCGTGGTGCACCACGACGTCGATCCCGCGGCGCTCGGCGGCCACGCGG
>JAYUDU010000506.1:0-3323 GCA_043739605.1 Acidimicrobiales bacterium
AGGGCGAGGACCAGCCCCGTTGCTGCTGCGGCAAGCACGAGCGCAAAGCCCAGCTCGACCCGCGTCAGCCCGGCGAGATCGACAGAGGTAAGGCTTGACCCGATGATCGTCCGTGAGGTCGTGATGTCGCTGACCTGGGCTTGGGGACCGAGTCGATCCCGCACGCGCGCTGCGACTGCGGCCGGGTTTGAGCCGTTCGTATCGAGGAGGAACGCCCCGACCGACGAGTTGGCTGTCTGCGTCGCAACGTACGACGCGTTTGCGATCAGGAAGCTGTCGTGGGGAGCGGTCGGAAACTCCTTGGCAACCCCCAGATAGTGAAAGCCGACGTTGGTGTACTGCTTGGTGGCACCGTCCTGCAGGCGCAAGGTGATGGAGTCTCCGATGCTCAGCTGAAAGTCCTTGACGGTCTCGCCGCTGACGAGCACACCATCCGGCGTCGCCGCGAGTCGCTGCATCAGCTGCCGCGCAGTGCCTCCCTGGAAGTACGCGTCCTGGAGGCTGGTCGCCGCCGCGACCGTTGTCGCCCGCACGCCGTACAGATCCTGCAGGTCGTTGCCGACGTACGCGAATCGGTGCTGGATCGGCTCGACGTGGCGCACGCCAGGAATGGCCGCGAGCGTGGCCGCCTGGCTATCTGGAGGGGTGACGCCAGGGGCGGTCGTCACTGCAACATCAGAGCCGTTGGTGAGGCGTGCGTCGACCTCCGCCTGCTGTTGGTAGGTGGCGTTGAACACCGCGGTCGACACCGCGAACGCGGCCGTGAGTGACGTGAGGACGAGGGCGCGCGACAGCGTGCGGCGCTGGCGGGAGAGCGCCGCGGCGATGGTCGGACTGATCGGGCCGACCATCGGGCGGAGGATGAAGGTGAGGACCCTCCGACCATGTCGAAGCGCGGCGTCTGCGAGGCGCCAGGCAAGGAGGCCAGCGCCGATCCACAGCAGGGCAGGACCGGCGAACGCCCAGTACGACACCGAGATCTGCGGCACGCCCTCGGGGGCGAGGACCAGCTTGTAGCCGGTGCGCGACGTCAGCCAGAACACCACGCCAGCGCCTCCGAGCGCCACGGCGTCAAGCCACAGCCGTTGCCACGCGGGAGTGCCACGTCGCAGGACCGTGCCGCGGGCCGCGGCGACGCTTCGGCCGCCCAGGTCCGCCCACACCGGAGCGATGATGGCGGCCGCCGCAACCGCCACTCCGCACGCGCCCGCCAATCCGGACCACCCCACCGCAGCGCCGCGAGTGGCCCCGAAGCCAGCGGCACCGAATGCCCACCGTCCGACCGCGGCGCCTGCCGCGAGGCCGAGCACGACGCCTCCGCCCGCCACGAGGGCCGCTTCTGTGGCTGCGACGACGAGCACGGTCCTTCGAGTTGCGCCTCTGGTGCGAAGCAGGGCGTGCTCGCGGCGACGACGGTCGCGTCCGGCACTCGCCACCTGCGTGGTGAGGAGGCCGGCCAGCACGGCACCGGGGAGACCGAGGAACACGAACAGCACCTGCGCGTAGAGCGCATCGCCGCGGGCGCGGCCGAGGTCAGCGGTGAGGTTGTCTCCGACGATGCCACCGCCGGCGAGCACCGCCTCCAGGTTGCGCGCACGTCCCGCCGCGACGTCGTATGCGGCCGAGGGGTCGTTGGGCAGCGCGTGGCTGATGTTGGCATGGACTTGGGTCCGCACCCCACCGATGCCCGCGACGACGAGCGGATCTGTGATGGTGTGCCACAGATCGATGGGAATGACGATCACGTTGTCGGGCGGCGCCTGGGGCTGGGCACCGGCGGCGGCTCCGACGTGCTGGAAGAGGGAGTCCGCTTTGGGCAGGTCGACGATCCCATCAACGACGAGGGAGGTGGCCCGACCCCCCGCCAGGTCGACCGAGACCGTGTCACCGGGCGCAATGCGCAGGTTGGCCGCGGTCTGTTGGAACACCAGCACACCCTCAGCGCGGCCGGCCAGGTCACGCAGCTCAGCGGGGAACGTGTTGCGGTATGTGGACGAGATGCCGAGGAGGAGACCAGCACCGGTCGTCTGGGTGGTGGCACCAGTCGTCGCAGAGAAGCCGACCGTCGCGGCGAAGCCGACTGGGCTTGCGGTGGTCACCCCTGGATGCGCGGCGACGATGGAAGCGACTGCGGCGGGATCCGCGCCCGGCTGCACCTCGACCTGCCAGTCGACGGGAACGTCGGCGACTGCCCGGCGCGTCATGGTGGCCTTCGACGCCGAGAGGAACGTGCCAAGCGACGCCAGCAGCGCGACGGCGATAGCGACACCGATGGCGGTGGCGCCGAGCCTGGCCCAGCGCCGACGCACGAGGCCGGACGCCCAGATCAGTGCGAGCACGTCGTCGCCTCCCCGCGCTGCGCCGATGACTCAGAGGCGTCGAGTCGTCCACCGGTCATATGCCACCGCGTGGGAAGACGACGCGCCACCGCATGATCGTGTGTCGTGATGACCAGTGCGCAACCGGTGTGATCGGTCACGCTCAGCAGCGCATCGACGACGGCGTCTCCGGTGGCGCGGTCGAGCTGGCCCGTCGGCTCGTCGGCCAGCAGAACCCTGGGGCGGGTGGCAAGGGCGCGCGCCACGGCGACCCGCTGCGCTTGACCACCAGACAGCTCCTCAGGCAGACGGCCAGCCAGCTGCTTGAGGCCAAGCGTCTCCAGAGCTGCCGCGGCGCGTTGGTGCGCTTGGTCCTGTGGGACACCGGCAAGGACGAGCGGAAACGCCACGTTCTCAACGACATCGAGGAACTCGAGGAGCGACGGCGACTGGAAGACCGTGGCGACGAGCAAGGGCCGCAGGGGTTCGGCACCGAATGCCGGCCATGTCACCGTTCCGTGCGTCGGAGCGTCGAGGCCAGCGAGCAGGTGCAGCAGCGTCGACTTGCCAGAACCGGAGGGTCCGGTGATGGCGATGCGATCGCCGGCCGCAACGACGGCGTGGGCGCCGTGCACTGCGACGACGGCCGACAGCCCAGAGCCGAACGTTCGAGCGACATCGTCAGCAACGACCAGCGCCTCACCCTGCCCGTTCATGTGGTGACCCGCCCGTCACTGAGGTGGATCGTTCGATCGCAGCTGGTCGCAACGACGTCGCTGTGGGTGACGACCACCACCGCGGCGCCTCGGTCTGCGTTGCGTCGCAGCAGGTCGAGGACCCGAAGCTCTGCATCGGTGTCGATCTCGCCGGTCGGCTCGTCGGCGAGGATGACCTCTGGACGGTTTGCGAGCGCGACGGCCAGGCCGGCGCGGGCGGCCTCACCGCCCGACAGCTCGCTTGGTCGAGCGCTCGCCCGGCTGGCCAGCCCGAGGTCATCGAGGATGT
>JAYUDU010000507.1:0-3321 GCA_043739605.1 Acidimicrobiales bacterium
CCGAGTGGCGCCGTCGAGAGGCGGTCTGCTGTCGCTCTATCGACCTTGGAGGTTCGCGGCAGGCCAGCTTGCTTCTGGAAGGAGAGCACGGCCTGCCCCGTTGCCGCGTCGAAGTGCCCATCAATCGGCCCCGGGTCGAAGCGAAGATCCAGGAGGCGCTGCTCGACGCGCTGCACCTCGGGGCCGCTCGACCCGGTCGAGATGATGAGGGGCGGCGGCGACGGGTCGACCACCGGCGGTGCGGCGACCGTCGTTGATGTCGTCACGGCGGCGACCGTCGTCGCGGTCGTCACCCCCGCCGAGATCGAGGGTTCGTTCGAGGGGGGCGCCGGGGTGGTCGTCGGCTCTCCTCCGACCGCCGCAGCTCGAGTCGCCGAGCGCGACGAACCCTGGCACGCCGAGGCCACCAGCACGCACAGCGATGCCACGCACAGCGCCACCGTGCGGATGCCGGCCCGGCCACTCGCCGGGCCGCTCAGCCGGCCGCTCGAACTCTCTGTTCGGCCGACGAGCCTTGCATCGACGGGACCAGACGGACGCTCACGCACGCCGCACAGTCTCGCATCTCGCACGCCGTGTGTCGCGTCTCTCCGCGGACGGACCCGATGTGGTGCGCCCGGACGGTGCCGCGCGATGGCTACGAGAACGTTGTGGCTGTTGTGGCTGGTGTGGTTGAGGCTATCGTCGCCATCGTGGTGGATGGCAGGCTCGGACTGGCGACGTGCCGCCGCGGACCGGCCCCGCGGATGGCAACCGTCTGCATCGCGATCGTCGCGCTGTGGGCGCAGTTCGCTCCGCCCGCAGCCGCAGACGGAGCATCAGATGTGGCGCGGGCTGGCGGCGCCGTCTCCGCTGCCAAGAAGCGGGCCAACGCGCTGGCGGCCGCGCTGGACCGTGCCGAGTCGCAAGCCGCGGCCACCGACGGTGCGGTCGACGACGCGCAACGAGCCGTCGATGCCGCGACGGGTGCGTTCCATACGGCGTCCGCCGGTACGGCGCGGTCTGCCATCGAGGCGTACGTCAGCGGCGTTGGCGCGTCTGCGAAGGGTTCGCTCGCCACCGCGGGTGCATCGCCTCTCGCCGTCGCCAGCGCGCGCGTCTACGGAGCCGTCGCCCGCGGCAACCAGGTCGATGTCCTCGATCGCCTGCGCGCCGCGTCGCTCGACCTCGCCAGAGCGAACGCAACCTTGCGCAGACGCCTGGCAGCGCAGCAGCAGTCAGCAGCCGCGATCTCCTCAGCCCAGGCCAAGGTCGTTGCCGAGCTTTCCGGGCTTGAGGCCAACCTCGCCAAGGCGAAGGACCAGGCGTCCAGAGACGCAGCTGCGGCGATCGCGCGGGGGCGTGCGCTGGCGAGCGCACCCGCCGCCGGTGGGGGTCCTGCCGTGCTTCCGGTTACGGGTTCGTGGACGTGCCCGGTGCAGGGCCCGGTGGCCTTTACGAACGATTTCGGCGCGCCGCGCTACGGCGGCGGCTACCACACCCACAAGGGCAACGACATCTTGGCGCCGAGGGGCGCGCCGGTCGTCGCCAACGTCTCCGGCGTCTTCGCCTTCAACAACAACGGCCTCGGCGGTCTCTCCTACAACCTCACGGGCGCCGACGGCACTCGCTACTACGGCGCGCATCTCGACCGGTTCTCGGGCGTGCACGCAGGCCAGGTCTCCCAAGGCACGGTCCTCGGGTTCGTTGGCAACTCCGGCGATGCGAGAGGCGGGCCGACGCACCTCCACTACGAGGTGCACCCGCACGGTGGAGCGGCCGTCAACCCGTATCCGCTCACATCCCGCTACTGCTGAGCTACACCGCAGGCGACTTCGGCAGAACTGACGCGCGCGTCAGGTCGTGCTAGGCACGCTGCCCATGCCGTCAGGGAACGACCTGCTCGCACCGCTCGCCGCCGTCGTTGGCGCCGCGCTCGGCACGGCTGTCGAGGTGACCGACCTTCGCCGCCTCTCCGGTGGGGCCAGCCGGGAGACGTGGTCATTCGACGCCACCCGCCCGGACGGTGTGGTGCTCCCGCTCATCCTGCGCCGCGACCCGCCAGGTGCGACGAAGGCCGGCATGCGTCTGGAGGCCGCTCTTCTCTCCGCCGCCGGCGCCGCAGGGGTCGTCGTGCCGGGAGTCATCACCGCCACCGACGACCCCCAGGTCCTCGGCTCTTCGTTCCTCATCATGGATCGCATCGAGGGGGAGACGATCGCCCGCAAGCTGCTGCGTGACGACGAGTACGCCGAGGCTCGCACGCTGGTCGCCGGCCAGTGCGGCGAGGCGCTTGCTCGGCTTCACGCCGTCGACCCAGACAGCGTGGCCGGCCTCGCCGAGACCGACCAGATCGTTGAGTGGCGCGGTGTGCTCGACGCCCTCGGTGAGCCGTCGCCGGCGTTCGAGCTGACGCTGGCGTGGCTGGAGGCGAACCGCCCCGTCTCGGCACGGCGGGCGATCGTCCACGGCGACTTTCGCAACGGCAACCTCATCGTCGACGCCGCGGGTCTCCGGTCGGTGCTGGATTGGGAGCTCTCCCACATCGGCGATCCGCTGGAAGACCTCGGTTGGTTCTGTGTGCGGGCGTGGCGGTTCGGGGCCTTCGACAAGTCGGCCGGTGGGTTCGGCAGCTACGACCAGCTCGTAGAGGCCTACGAGGCGGCTTCGGGCACCTCCGTCGACCGAGCCGCGCTCCATTGGTGGGAGACCCTCGGCACCCTCAAGTGGGGGATCATCTGCATGCTGCAGGCCAGCGCCCACCTGTCAGGAGTCATGCGAAGCGTTGAGCTGGCCGCCATCGGTCGCCGCGTGTGCGAGAACGAGTGGGACGTGCTGCGGTGCCTGCTGGGCGACCCCGCGCTTGACGAGCGCCCGGCGGCGCCGACCCCGTCGGTCGGCATTCACGGCCGGCCCACTGCGCTTGAGCTGGTCGAGGCCGTCCGCGAGTTCCTTGAGCGCGACGTGATGCCCGGCACCGAGGGGCGTCTGTCGTTCCACGCCCGCGTCGCCACGAACGTCCTCAAGACCGTGGAGCGCGAGCTCGCCGAAGACCCTGCTCGCCGGCACGAGCACGACGCCGATCTGGCGGGGCTTGGCGTCGCGACCGAGGCCGAGCTCGCGGCGGCGATCCGCGCCGGCACCCTCGACGACCGCCTCGCCGACGTGCAGGCAGCGGTCCTCCGCACCGTCCGCGCCCGCCTCGAGGTCGCCAACCCCAAGCACCTGTAGCATGGCGAGGCGGAGGCCTCGCTCCGCTCAGTCCGCCTCGCTGCGCCGCCGCTCGCTTCACTCGCTTTGGCGCCCGTCGTGGCCCACAGGGGTCGATGTCTTCCTCCCTGC
>JAYUDU010000508.1:0-3320 GCA_043739605.1 Acidimicrobiales bacterium
CACCGTCGCGGTCGGGCTACTCCGGCACACCGCTCATCAACAAGCTCGGGATCGCCGCTGGGTACAGGGTTGTCCTCCTCGACGCTCCAGCCGGCTTCGACGGCCTGCTCGGCGCGCTGCCGGAAGGTGTGCGGATTGTGCGGCGGATCGGTGGCCACGTCGACGTTGGCCTTGCGTTCGTCACGACCCGCTCGACGCTCGCACGCCGAGCGACTGCGATGCGCAGCGCCATCGATCCCGACGGCGCGCTGTGGGCGTGCTGGCCGAAGAAGGCCTCAAAGATGCGGAGCGAGGTGACCGAATCTATGGCTTCTGCGTGGTCGGCGTCGTAGCTGCCTCCGGCGGCGGTGCATCGGCGCCGTCGCGGGGGCCGTGGCCGCGCGTGCCTGGCCCGCGCAGGCCGGGCCCGCCGAACGGGTGCTCGCCCTTGGTGCGGACTCGGTCGACCTGGTCGGCGATCCGGACGGCCAGCTCGGCCTTCAGCTTGTCAGCCTGGTCTTTCGTCAGCTTGTTGTCGGTGACGGCCTGATCCAGGCGCTTGTTCGCCGCCGCGATGAGCCCATCGACCATCTGCTGACGGGTTTTGCCGTGCGCCTCTGCGACCTGGGCGAGGCTCTTGCCGTCCAGCTCGGTGCGCAGCGTTGCCTCATCGATCCCGATGATCGCCGCGGCCTCCTTGAGCGGAGATCCGAACTTCGCACCGGGCCCGCCGCGACCCTCGAAGCCACCATGGTCACCCTTGGGTCCAGCTGCCTCAAGCGCGCCGATGACCTTGTCCCGCTGGGCCTCGGTGATCGTGCCGTCCTTGACGAGCGGGTCGAGCACGGTCTTGAGGTGGTCGGTGCGGTCCACCTTGGCCGGTTTGGTACTGCCGGCGGGAGCCGTCGTCGTCGTCCCCGCCCCCTGGGCCCACGCCGCGGTGACTGCCGCCCCGCCAGCGAACACGCCGAGGCCGAGGGCGGTGGAGACGATGATCTTGCGCATGACCCAGAGCGTGCACGCCTAAGGTAAGAAGCCGGTCGGAATCCGCCCAGAGTCTCTGCACGCACCTTCATGCGCGTGCCACTCACCTCGCCCTCACCTGGGCCTGCGAGGCTGGACGTCGTGGCTGCCCGCATCCTCGTCGTGGAAGACGACCGCGCCGTGCGTGATTCGCTCACCCGGGCCCTCTCACTCGAGGGGTACACCGTCGAATCAGAGCCGGACGGGCTGAGAGGGCTCGCCGCCGTCATCGACCGCCAGCCGGACGCCGTGGTGCTCGACGTGATGCTGCCAGAGCTCGATGGTCTTGCGGTGTGCCGCCGCCTGCGAGCCGAATCGAACAGGACTCCCATCTTGGTCCTGACCGCCCGTGGCGAGCTCGGCGACCGCGTCAGCGGCCTCGACGCGGGAGCGGACGATTACATGGCCAAGCCGTTCGCGCTCGACGAGCTGCTCGCCCGCATTCGCGCGCTGCTGCGCCGAGCGGCGCCCGACGCCGGCGGACCGATCGTCGTCGACGATCTCCGCATCGATGAGGCCGCCCGGCGCGTCTGGCGCGAAGAACGCGAGATCGCGCTGACCAAGACCGAGTTCGACCTGCTCGTGCTCCTGGCCCGCAACTCTGGTCTCGTCCTTGACCACGTCACCATCTACGACCGCATCTGGGGATTCGACCTCGGACCGGACTCCAAGGCGCTGGCGGTCTACATCGGCTATCTCCGCCGCAAGCTGGAGGAGGGCGGCGAGCCGCGCCTGGTACAGACGGTGAGGGGCGTCGGCTACACGCTGCGTCGGTGAGCGACCCGACCGACGCCGACGCGGCCGCGGGGACGTTGCCGCGTGCACCGCGGGCGCCCCATCGCTCGCCCGGCCTGCGGACGCGACTCGTCATCGCACTCGGTGTTGCGGCCGCGGCGTCGTCGCTGCTCGTTGCGTGGGCGGCGTACGCGAGCGCAGCCGATCGGCTCCACAGCGACCTTGACCGCGAGGTCGCCGGCCAGGCCATCGCCCTCGGCGCAGAACTGAACAGAACCGGCATCGCTGATGTGCGGGTTCCCTTCGACCCGCGGCCGTCAACACGCCTACGTACCCCCGGCCTCGGGCGCGGCGCGCGTCGGCCCGGTTCCCAGCTCGCCGCCCGCTTTGGTGCGGTTCAGCTGCTCGACGCCAACGGGACCATCGTTGACTCCATCAACCTCGTCGCATCGCAGGCGCTCCCGGTCGACGACACCGATCGGAGGCTCGCGGTGGGCGGCGATGCCTCCCAGACCCCGTCGCCGCCGGACCCCTCGCTGGGCAGCGTTCGCGTCCGAGGCACAGAGCTGGCTGGAACTCCGATTCGGATCGCCACGGTCGGTCTCCGCAACGGCGGTGCAGTCCAGACAGCCATCGATGCAGGTCCGGTCCGCAATTCGCTGCGAGCTCTGGGTCTGCGCTACGCGGCAATCGGCTTCGTTGCGACGGTGATGGCGATGGCGGGTGGGTGGCTCGTCGCCCGTCGCCTCGCCCGTCCCATCGAGGCGCTCGCCGCAGCAACCAGCCTTGCGGCGACCACGGGCGACCTTGACGCGCCGATCAACGCGGCCCGTGGACTCACCGGCGACGATGAGGTGGGTCGCCTCGCCGGATCGTTCTCGACGCTGCTCGGCGCGCTGTCGGCATCCCGAGACACTCAGCGTCGGCTCGTCCAAGACGCCGGCCACGAGCTGCGCACACCCCTGACGTCGGTGCGCACCAACATCGAGGTCCTGCGTCGCCACGCCGACCTCGACCCGGAGGTGCGGGCCCAGGTGCTCGCCGACATCGAGTCAGAGGTGAAGGAGCTGTCAGCACTCGTCGACGAGCTCGTGCAGCTGGCCGCCGGGGATCTGTCGCTGACCGTCGCCCCTGGTGACGTCGACCTTGCAGAGCTCGTGCAGGGCCAGGTCGAGCGGGCGGTCCGCCGGAGCGGGCGAACCATCATCATCGAAGGACTGGAGCCGACGACGATCCTCGCCAGTGCTTCGAGCATCGAACGAGCCGTGGCCAATCTGATCGACAACGCGCTGAAGTTCAGCGAGGAGACTTCGCCCGTCGAGGTTCGACTCGCCGGCGGCGACGTGGTCGTCGCGGACCATGGTCCCGGTATCGCACCCGGCGAGCGCATCGCAGTGTTCGAGCGCTTCAACCGGGCCGCGTCCGCGCGCGCCGTGCCCGGCTCCGGGCTGGGACTGGCGATCGTCGAACAGGTCGCGGCATCGCACGGCGGCCGAGCATGGATCACCGATCGCCGCGATGCCACGCCAGGCGCCGAGGTGCATCTGCGAATCGTCGGCATCGCGAGACTCGGTCCCTGATCC
>JAYUDU010000509.1:0-3314 GCA_043739605.1 Acidimicrobiales bacterium
AGCCGCGCCCGCTCTGCACCGACTCTTCCTCGCTCAAGCGGGCCGACGACCCGGTCGTACACGGCGGCGAAGGTCCGCTCTGACAGCGTCGCCCTCACCACGCCGGCCGACGCTATGCCGTCCCGCCCGGGCGTCGCGTTCTGCGTGCTCAGCAGGCGGCGTTCCAGCACACGCTTGTGCGGCGCAGAAGGCGTTCATCTCCCGCGTGCGCAGAAGGCGGCGTCAGCGCACCCTCTCCTGCCTGCGCAAGGCGGGGTACGTGCTCGGCCGGCGAGGCCGAGGCGGGTTGACCTGCGTTCAGGGCGAGGTGGCGGTGGGTTGTTACCCGTCGGTAGGGTCCGCACATGACGATCAAGCGGGTGGGGATCCTCGGATCCGGGATCATGGGTTCTGGCATCGCCGAGACGGTGGCGAAGGCCGGCATGGAGGTGGTGTTGCGCAGCCGCTCGGCCGCCACCGCCCACGACACCAAGGCGCAGCTGGAGAAGGGCCTCGCCAAGCAGGTCAGCCGCGGCAAGCTCGACCAGGAAGCTGCCGACCTCATCCTCGGCCGGGTCACCACCACCGCCGACCTGGGCGCGCTGGCCGACAGCGACCTCGTGCTTGAGTCGGTCGTCGAGGACATGGCAGTCAAGCAGGCCCTCCTCGCCGAGGTCGCCGCCGTCGTCGGCCACGAGACCATCATCGCCACCAACACCTCGACGCTTGCCGTCGTCGAGCTTGCCGCCGCCATCTCGCACCCAGAGCGCGTGTGCGGCATCCACTTCTTCAACCCGGCGCCGATGATGGCGCTCGTCGAGATCGTGCGTCCGCTCACCGCGTCCGACGAGACGATCGCGGCCGCCACCGCCTTCGCGGCGGCCTGCGGCAAGACGCCGGTCGAGGTTGCCGACCGCGGCGGCTTCATCGTCAACGCGCTGCTGTTCCCCTACCTGAACAACGCCATCCGCCTCCTTGAGACCGGTGTTGCCACCAAGGAGGGCATCGACGCTGCGATGAAGGGCGGCTGCAACTTCCCGATGGGCCCGTTCGCGCTGCTGGATCTCGTCGGCCTCGACACCAGCCTCAGCATCCTCGAGGTGTTGCACGCCGAGTACGGCGACCCCAACTTCTCGCCGCACCCGGCCCTCAAGCGTCTCGTCGCGGCCGGCAAGCTCGGCCGCAAGACCGGCGAAGGCTTCTACACCTACTGAGGGCAACGGGTGGTCAGCGGGCGTCGATCGCCTCGTCCCGCCGGCGCGCTGGGCGTCATCGTCGGTGCCGATGCCGAACTCGACGACGAGCAGTGGGGTGCCGGGCAGCTCTGCATGGAGGCGCTCCAGCACGATGCCGAGCCCGTCGGTCCAGATGCCGTAGCCGAGGGGAGATACCTCTGCGTCGGCCGGCTGGATGAAGCCAGTTTTGGAGTCAGCCGTCAGCCAAGGGTCACCTGTGTTCGGACCGTGCCGGCCCTGTCGTGACGGGCGACGAGGTCGAGCCTGGTCCCCACGGCGGCCTCGACGACCCACTCGGCGACCCCGCGGTCGGGCGTGCCGTCACTCGGCGCTCCAAAGCCGTTGAACATCGAGGTCTTCCGCGCCCGGCCGGCCAGCTGGCCGAGCTGCTGCTTGCGCCGACCGCCGACCAGCTTCACGAGGGTCGCACCGGGGTCGAGCAGGATCTCCGCCTCCACGGGCCGAACGATCTTGCGCTCGATGGCTCGCTGCGTCACCTGCGTCGGGAGGTATCCGGTGTTCTCGACGACGAGGCGGATGCGCCAGGTGGTGTCGCCGGATCGCTCGACCACCACGTCGCGCACGCCGAGCAGCGGGGAGATGAGCGCATGCCAGATCGCCCAGTCGGCGTGCGGTGCGATCTCCTCGGCGAGCACGGAGAGCGGCGGGTTGCGGATCCAGCCGGCGGTATCGAAGCCGCCGATCTCGATGTGCCCGAGCTGCGGGTGGTCGAACGGATACCAGTCAACGAACCCGCCGCCGGGGACGGACTCGTCGGCGTAGGCCAGCATCTTGAGGTCGTCGTCAAACGGATGGTCACCAGCCCATTCGATGAAGCGCAGGTCGTCGACGCCCGCGGCCTTCTTGGGGTTCCAGAACTCGGTCACCCAGGCGTGCACGCCTCGGTGGTCGTACGCCCAGTCGTTGCCGACGCCGGTGATCACGTCCTTCGGGTCGTAGCGGAAGTCCTTGTGCACCCCGACTGCAGGATATCCAGTCATCTCCGTCGCCTTCTTGCCGATCTCCTGGTACATCCACAGATCGAACGTCGGCATCTTGTCATCGGCCTTGTCGGCATAGGGACGGAGATGCACCCCGGAGTAGGTGTGATATTGGATGAATGCACAGACGTTCGGTCGGTCGATGAGGCCCTGCACCACGGCGCGGATCTCGGGCTCGCTGGCGGGGTAGTCGCCGGCTCCGGCTTGTCCGCCGGCTGGTCGCCACTCGACCGGGTAGTTGCGGTTCATGTCGATGGCAGCGAGCGCCGGGGCGTTCGGCATCTGCACGCCGTCGTACTCCTCGATCAGGCCCTCGGTGAGGAGGCGGTAGTACTGCGCATGGTCGACCTCGGTGGGGTCGCGGCCGACGAGCAGGCGCGCATCGGCGGCGCTCTTCTTCCATGCGCCATTGGGGTCTTCGATGCGCATGGTGAGGATGCGCCCGTCGCCGTCGATGTCCTGGCCGACCAGCCCGGGTTGCTGGTCGGTCAGGGGCCATGCTCTCGCCGAGCTGCGCACCCATCTGGGCTTCTCCGCCATGGCGAGCTCTGCGCCGTCGGGCGAGACTCGGGGCACCACGTAGAACGTCCTCGTGTCGAGCGCACGCGTGATGGTCTCGTCGGTGTCGTAGCCCTCGAGCAGACGCTCGATCAGGTGGAGGGCCGCGGCCGAACCGGTCAGCTCCGTCGCATGGATGTTGGCGTCGACCCACAGCGCGGGCTTCTCATCGTGTGGCCCCGTGGCAGCGTTCGTCAGCGTGCACAGCAGGATCGGTCGGTCCTCGAAACTCGAGCCGATCGTTGAGATCTCCATGAGGTCCGGATGCGTTGCCGCCGCCGCGTGCAGGAGGTCCGTCATCTCGACGAACCGCACGAATCGATCGGAGGGAAACAGTGGCATCGCGTGAGATTAGGAGCACCGGCTGCCACACCACGCCCGGAGCGGGGTGCGGTGTTCGTGGCCGAGAGCGCCACTCATCTGGCTGTTCGCGAACACGAGAGCGATCGGCCGAGATGGGTCCGCCTGACCCGGGGTCACGTTCTTCACTACGGTCCTGGCAAACGATGTCAGGACGCAGCCCTCGGGTGACGTGATCCGG
>JAYUDU010000510.1:0-3310 GCA_043739605.1 Acidimicrobiales bacterium
ACGGGGCACTCGCGCTCGGCTTCGCGCTCGACGTGCTGACGGAGGGCCAGGCCAGCCGGCTGCATCAGCGACTCGTCAGCCGCGACCACCTCGCCATCCAGGTCGGGGGCCAGATGGGCATCTTCGGCGATGTCTACGACTACCGAGACCCGATCCCGGTCCACATCCTCGCGTTCCACCCCGGTGGGCCCGCCGACGCGGTCATTGCCGCCGTCGACGAGGAGATCGCTATCGTCGCGGCTGGCGTGACCGAGGACGATGTCAGCCCTGTCCGCATCGCCAACATCGCGGGGGTCTTGCGTCGCGTCGACGGCATCACCGGCAGGGCGACGTTGCTGGCTCGGCTCCAAATGCTGCGGGGCGATGCTTCGCTCATCAACTCCCTCACCCTCGACTACGCAGCCATCACCCCGGAGGATGTCAGCGGGGCCGCGGCCACCTGGTTGACACCCGACGCGAGGGCGATCCTCGAAGTCGTTCCCGCCGCTGCGGAAGGGGCCGACCAGTGAGCCCCAAGACCGACCCCAAGAAGAAGCAGGCCGTGAAGAAGGCCAAGGCGCCCAAGACCATCAAGGCCATCGACCTTGGCCCGCCTCGGCCCGTTCCCCAGCTTCCTCGTCCCAAGGCGCCGGTACTTCCGGGCCTGACAGAACGCACGCTCTCCAACGGATTGCGGGTCATCGCGGTGCGTCGCAGCGGATTGCCGCTCGTGCAGTTGCGGCTGGTGCTGACCACCTCGCGACCCAAGGTCACTCCGGCAGAGACCGCTCGCCAGCAAGTGCTCGGCGCCGCGTTCACGTCCGGAACCTCGACGCGCACCGCAGCCCAGATCGCCGTCGACCTCGATGGCCTCGGCGGCACGATGGCCGCGGGCGCCGATGAGGAGGCGGTCAGCATCTTCGGCTCCGTGCTTGCGCCGAACCTAAAGGCGTGGCTCGCAGTCCTCAGCGACGTCATCACCGATGCGACGTTCCCGGCTTCAGAGGTTGGGACGGAGCGCGATCGCGTTGCGCAGGGCATCGTGGCCAGCCTCGCCGACCCCAGCACCGTCGCCACCAACGAGATGTTCGCCCGATACTTCGGCGAGCACCCCTACGGCGTCCGCCATGCCGACCCCGAACTCGTACGCCAGGTCACCTCCGCGCAGCTGAAGGCATACGTGCGCAGCCGCGTCGGTCCGGGTGGCGGCACGCTCGTCATCGTCGGCGACGTGCCAGCCGCGGCGGCCATCAACGCCGTCGAGGCGGCACTTGGCACGTGGGCCTCTGGCACCAGCTCGGCGCCGCTGGCCGCGCACCTCCCTCCGGCACCCGGGGCGGCGTACATGATCGACCGCCCCGGAGCGGTGCAGACCAACATCCGCGTCGTCGGAGCTGCGGTCGATCGGAACGACCCGACGCTGCCCGCATTGACACTTGCGACGACCATCCTCGGCGGCGGCATGACGTCCAGGTTGTTCCTCAACCTGCGGGAGGACAAGGGCTATACCTACACCCCAGGTGCTGGGATCATGCACCTCCGTGCCCACTCTGCCTGGTATGCCGTCGCCGATGTTGGTGTTGATGTCACCGGACCGGCACTGGCAGAGCTCCGTTATGAGCTCGGACGCATCTCGTCGCTTCCGGTCGCCGAGGACGAGTTGGAGAACACCAAGCGCTACCTCATCGGCACCCAGGCCCTGTCCATCCAGAGCATGGCTGGCCTGGCCGGACGCATCACCGGCCTCGCCGTGGCGGGCCTCGGGCCCGACTGGCTGAAGACGTGGGTCAAGGCGCTCGACGCGGCATCTCTCGACGACGTGCTCGCGGCGGCGCAGCGTCATCTCGGCCCCGGGCACGTCACCACGGTGCTGGTCGGCGACAAGGAGAAGATACTGGCGGGCGTTGCCGCGCAGATGCCTGTGACGCTCGTCGAAGGCTGATCGAACACGGCTGAACGGGACGCCGACGTGAGTAGCGCCCTACACCAAGATCGAGGATCAGTGCGCGCGCCCCCCGATGGGCCTATCGTCCCGCTCTGCAACCGACGAACCCACACGCAGGAGATGCACATGGCGAAGATCCGTACAGTTGGAACAGGTTTGCTGGCCCTCGGCACAGCGTCTGGTCTGCTCGTTGCATGCGGCAGCAGCAAACCCGCGGCAACCGCAGTCGCGACCAGCGCACCCACGGCGGGAGGGTGTCCAACGGGAGCCAAGATCGGCTTCTTCGGGGCGCTCACCGGGTCCGACGCTGCCCTCGGCATCAACGAGCGCAACGGCGTCAAGCTTGCGCTCTCGGAGTACAAGAAGGCCAGCGGCTGTGACATCGGTCTGGAGGAGTACGACTCTCAGGGCGATCCCGCGCAGGCTCCCGCCCTTGCAACGAAAGCAGCCGGCGACGCCAAGGTGCTCGCGATCGTCGGCCCCGCCTTCTCGGGGGAGTCGAAGCAGGCCAACCCGATCTTCAACGAAGCTGGCCTGCCGATCATCACCGCGTCGGCCACCAACGCCACGCTGTCCACCAACGGATGGAAGATCTTCCACCGTGCCGTGGCCAACGATGACCTGCAGGGTCCTGCCGCGGCGAAGTTCATCCTCGGCAAGGCAGCCAAGAAGGTCGCCGTCATCGATGACGCGTCCGAGTACGGCAAGGGCCTCGCCGACATCGTGCGGAAGAAGGTCACCGACGGTGCCGCCGCGGTGTCGGTCTCAGAGACCATCGACCCGAAGGGCTCCGACTACTCCTCGACCGTCACCAAGGTGAAGGCTGCCGGCGTCGACGCCATCTTCTACGGTGGCTACTACGAGTCGGCAGGACGCCTCATGAAGCAGTTGCGCGATGGCGGTGTCACTGGCACGTTCGTTGCCGGCGACGGATCGCTCGATGCCAAGTTCATCGACTCTGCCGGTGCCAAGGGTGAGGGTGCGATCCTGCTCGCTCCGGGTGCGTACACCGCGAAGGACCAGACCTTCGCCACGGCGTACAAGACTCTGAACGGCGTCGTTCCTGCTCTGTACTCCGGTGAGGCCTACGACGCGGCCAACCACATCCTGGCCGGCATCAAGGCAGGCAAGGTCACCCGCGCCGACCTCAACACCTACATCGGGACGACGCCCTACACCGGGCTACTCAAGAGTTACAAGTACCAGGCGAACGGCGAGCTTGACGGCGGTGGCGACATCATTCAGCACGTCGTCGAGGCCGGCAAGATCGTCCTCGTCGGCCCCGTGAAGTAGGCCAAGAGCGCTTCGCTTCAGTCGAAGCTCATACCCATCGACGGGGCGCCTTCGGGCGCCCCGTCTGCATTCTCGCCGGACGCTTCAGTCCCT
>JAYUDU010000511.1:0-8453 GCA_043739605.1 Acidimicrobiales bacterium
CGCGAGTTCGTCATGAAGGACAGCTACTCGTTCGACCTCGACGACGCCGGCCTCGCCGCCAGCTACCGCGCCCACCGCGACGCCTACGTGCGCATCTTCGATCGCCTCGGCGTTCGCTACCGGATCGTCAGCGCGGTCAGCGGAGCGATGGGGGGCAGTGCGAGCGAAGAGTTCTTGGCAGTCGCACCGGCGGGGGAGGACACCTTCGTGGCGTGCACCTCGTGTGACTACGCGGCCAACGTCGAGGCCGCAGAGGTCCGGTCGCCCGCGGTCACCGATCCCGCGGCGCCTCCGCTGGAAGTCGTCGACACCCCGGACACGCCGACCATCGACGCGCTCGTCGCGGTCCTCCAAGGCCGCGGGCTCGACGTCGCGGCGTCCGACACGTTGAAGAACGTGGTGGTGATGCTGCAGTCGCCGGACGGCCAGCGCGTCCCCCTGGTCATCGGCGTGCCCGGCGACCGCGACATCGACATCAAAGCGCTCGCGGCCAACGTCGCGCCGTCGATCGTCGAACCGTTCGAAGCCGCCGACTTCGCCGATCACCCCGGGCTCATCCGCGGCTACATCGGACCGCAGGGGCTCGCCGACCTCGGGATCCGCTACGTGGTCGACACGCGCGTCACCGACGGCTCGAGCTGGGTCACCGGTGCCAACGTCGAGGGTCGTCACGCCCTCAACGTCACCATGGGCCGGGACTTCGTTCCTGATGGCGTGGTCGCCGCGGCCGAGGTGCGCGGCGGCGATCGCTGCCCCCGCTGCGGCGAGCCGCTGAACATCGATCGCGGCATCGAGATCGGGCACGTGTTCCAGCTCGGCCGCAAGTACGCGGACGCATTCGGCCTTGACGTGCTCGGCCCGCACGGCAAGCCGGTGCGGGTGACCATGGGCTCGTACGGGATCGGGGTCTCGCGGGCCGTTGCCGTCATCGCCGAACAGACGTGCAACGCCGGCGGCCTGTGCTGGCCACGCGAGGTCGCGCCGGCCGATGTGCACGTGCTCGGCGTCGGGAAGGTGACGGCGTCGGGTCTCGACCCACAGACGGTCGCAGGCGCGCTCGCCAGCGCGCTCGCCGCGGCTGGTGTGCGGGTGCTGCTCGACGATCGAGGGACATCGCCCGGCGTCGCCTTCTCCGATGCCGACCTCCTCGGCGTGCCAACCATCGTCACGATCGGCAAGGCGCTGGCAGATGGCAACGCCGAGGTCAAGGACCGTCGAACGGGCGAGCGGACGCTCGTGCCCATCACAGACATCGTGAAGCACGTCGTCCGCACCGAGGTCCCTACGGTGGGAGTGTGACCCCAGCCGACGACCCCGGCCGGCTCCTCGATGTGCTGCACGAGGCGGCCACCGCCGTGCGGACGGCGCTTGACGGGCTGGCCGACTGGGGTCCTGCCGGCACCAAGCCGGGCCAGTACCGCAGCGATCTCGCCGCCGACGAAGCGGCGCTGGCCGTGCTGCACGCTGGCGGTCTCGGGACCATGTCTGAGGAGTCCGGCGCCGCCCACGCCGACCGGGCGCTCGTCGCCGTCCTCGACCCGGTCGACGGCTCGACCAACGCGAGTCGAGGGATCCCATGGTTCGCCACGTCGATCTGCGTGCTGGATGGGGACGGGCCGCTGGTCTCGCTCGTGGTCAACCAAGCTCTCGGCGTGCGGCACTGGGCGGTGCGCGGGGGCGGCGCGTTCGTCGACGGCCGACCGCTACGGCCGGCTGCCACCCAACGCCTCGGCGACGCGATCGTGCTGCTGTCAGGCATCCCCGCGCAGGGTCCGTTGCCGTGGCGCCAATACCGCGCGCTCGGGGCGTGTGCTCTCGACCTGTGCGCCGTCGCGGGGGGGACCGCCGATGCGTTCCTCGACACGACGTCACCTGCCGCGCACGGATCATGGGACTACCTCGGCGGCATGCACATCGCACGCGAGGCCGGAGCCGTCGTCGTGGACGCACTCGGCGCGGACCTCGTCACCCGCGCCCATGCCGACAGACGGACGCCGGTCGCAGCGTGTTCACAGGCGCTCCTCGACGAGCTCCTGGACGCCTCCCGCGTCGACTGAAGCAACCCGGGCCTGGGCGGCCAAAAAAGAAAATCCGCCAAATCGGCGTAATTCCGTTGACGGCGATGGCCACCTTGTGATGCCATAGCGAGCGGACGAGGAACCTCCCCGCCCACGCACCCCCACGAGCAGGAAGCCCACCGATGGAACTCACGATCTGGCAGACCGAGGCGCACACCGCACTCGGCACCAGCGCGTGCGCGTTCGGTGCCAGCTCGACGGTGTCTGCCGCTGCCCGGACCCGGAAGCAGTCCGTCTACGCATTTGGCCCGTTGGTCATTGCTGGATCCGGACTCCGCCCAAACACCGGCGGCCTGATGAACGGCAACGACCACAGCCAGCGGCCCTTGGGCCTGCACGGAGGACACGGGTAACCCCCACCTCCAACGCAGGAACGACCCAAAGGGCCGCCGGGATATCCCGGCGGCCTTTTTCGTTGTCCAGATTCGGTTTCGCAGACACCGGGTGTCGAAAGCACCGACCCCCACCCACCAAGGAACACCAACCACCACCACCCCGCTTCGGCTCACTTTGAGCGCAGCCACCGTCAAGGGAGACGGCGACATGGACGCACTGCAGGAATCCACCATCCGACCCTCAGCCGAGGCCTTCGCGCCTCAGGCAACGTCAGCGTCGACCTCCGTGATCGAGGCGCCCGCCGCCTTCCCGGCCGTCGGCGACGTTGCTGGGCTTGCCGTCGACCTCGCCCAGGAGCTCGACCGCCTTCAGCACCTGGACTGGTCGTTGGCTCGTTGCCGCGACACCAACCACGCCGCAGCGATCGTCACCAAGGAGCAGGGGTTTGCGGCCGTCGGTGAGCTGTTCTTCTCCGACGAGATCCCGGCCATCCGTGCCGCAAAGGCCATCTGTGCAGACTGCTCCCTCGCTGAAGACTGCTTCACCGGGGCGCTCGTTCGGCGTGAGCCGTGGGGCGTGTGGGGTGGTCGGCTCTTCAAGGACGGAAAGGTTCTCGCGGTCAAGCGTCCGCGTGGCCGTCCGCCCAAGGACCCAGCCCGTCAGATGACTGCCTGAACCCTCAAGGCGCCGCTCTTCCTGCGTGCGGTCCTCAGCCCTCCTCGGCTTCGCGTCGGAGTGCTGGCGGTCCTCCTGCGTGCAGAGCGGTGCCGGGCTCAGCACCAGTCAGATGGCTCGGCTGTGCCTTGCGTGCTGCATGTTCGTGGAGAGCGGTATCGTGCCTCGATTGTTCGGGCGTTTAGCTCAGTTGGCAGAGCATCGGCTTTACATGCCGACGGTCGTCGGTTCGAACCCGACAGCGCCCACCGTTCTGTTGCCGGCCGGCTGTTCCTTGCTTCGCTTCGGCCGCCGGTGCCCTCCGGCGCCGGGGGGGCCTTTGGTCTGCTGCGCCGTGCCGCGCGGGGCGGTGTTCTTCCTGCGTGTGATCCTCGGCGGCGCTTGATTCGCGGCGCCACGCCTCCGGTTCTGCTTCGTGCAGAACACCGCCGCACGGGCTCCGCGGGAACCGTGGCGCCGGCCCGCTGTGCGGTGCCGAGTGCCTCGTGTCGACCAGCGGAACTTCATGTCGGGGTCCTCACTGGCGGTCGCGCCGTCTGCGTTGTTGATGTTTTGGCACCGCTGTGACCCGCGGGGAGGGGGCGGTACCAGGAGCCGGCGGCCGGATCCCGGGGGACGCAAATGCACCGTCAGCGGCGGCGCGGCGCCCAAGACGGTGCTTTTGCGTCATCGGCACGGACGTGAGCGGGCAGGTCGGGCGCGTGCCGACCCGGCGTTCGCCGATTCGTCTTCATCTTCGCGTCCGCCCCACTCATCGCCCGGTGAGAAACCCGTGCCGAGGGGACGAGGCGCGATCGACCAGCATCCGGCACCGCAGCGATCGACGCGGCCACGGGTGTCGCAGCGCGAATCTGGCCGTGGGTCCATTCCACTCGGTGAACCGCCGGCCGAGCATCGGCTGCACCCAGCACGCTTCGTCGCGGGGCGGGCCAAAGGCTTTCGGCGAAGCGGTTCGGGCGGCCAGCGGCGTCAAGAAGCGGACCGCGCTGGGGCCGCGCCGCGACGCCCGGCCGGTGTTGCAGGCGCCGCCGCCGATGAGACGCCCCGTCCTCATCCAACGCGGCGTGCAGCCAACCTCTGCCGACGGTGGACCGCCTCCTCAACAGGGTCAGTCCGGCGCGCCATCTCGCACGGCCCGCCAGGCACTCAGGCGCGTGAACGACGCGCGGTCGATCTCGAACCAGCAACCGCCACCCTCGTGCGGCTGCGTCGTGCTGTCCTCGATTCGGACGCCGTCGAGGTGGGCGGCGAGCAGCCGGCCGACCCCGCCGTGGGAGACCACCACGACGTCACCGTCGACCGGGTCGGCCGACACCGCCCGCACCGCGCCGACGATCCGTGCTTGCTCGTCGCGCGCCGTAGCCCAGCCGCAGGCGCTGCGGTCTGGCTCGCCGAAGAACTCGGCCACGATCTCCCAGAACGCTGGCGCCTCAACGAATCCCGTTGCCGATCGGTCGTTCTCGCCGAGCAGCGGGTCGACCAGGTGCTCGACCCCCATGCGCGCACCGATGATCGCTGCGCCATCGAGAGCCTTGCGCTCGTCGCTTGACCACACTGCGGCAGGCGGACGCCCGATCAGCACCTCATCGACGAACCGGTGCATCCGCGCCCGGCCGATCTCCGACCGCGGCCACCGTGGCACCGGGATCGCCGGGTCGACCACGACCTCGGGATGGGTGAGGAACAGGATCGAACCCACGCCGGCGCCAGGGTCAGTAGTGGTACGGGTAGGGCGACCAGTCGGGGTCGCGCTTCTCGAGGAACGAGTCTCGGCCTTCTGCGGCCTCGTCGCTGGCGTAGGCGAGGCGGGTGGCTTCGCCGGCGAAGACCTGCTGGCCGATGAGGCCGTCATCGATGAGGTTGAAGCTGAACTTCAACATGCGCTGAGCGGTCGGGCTCTTGGCGTTGATCTTCGCAGCCCATTCCAGCGCCACGATCTCGAGCTGGTCGTGGTCGACGACCTTGTTGACCATGCCCATCTCGAACGCGTCCTGAGCTGAGTGCTCGTCACCGAGGAAGAAGATCTGCCGCGCGAACTTCTGGCCGACCTGGCGGGCGAGGTAGGCGGAGCCGAAGCCGCCGTCGAAGCTCGCCACGTCGGCATCGGTCTGCTTGAACTTCGCGTGCTCTCGACTGGCGAGGGTGAGGTCGCATACGACGTGCAGGCTGTGTCCACCGCCCGCGGCCCACCCGGGCACCACGGCGATGACGACCTTCGGCATGAAGCGGATGAGGCGTTGCACCTCAAGGATGTGAAGGCGGCCAGCGCGGCCGGGCTCGATGGTGGCCGCGGTCTCGCCCTCTGCGTACTTGTAGCCGTCCTTGCCGCGGACGCGCTGGTCGCCGCCGGAGCAGAACGCCCAGCCGCCGTCGCGCGGTGACGGTCCGTTGCCGGTGAGGAGCACGCAGCCGACGTCGGTGCTCATGCGTGCATGGTCGAGCGCCCGGTACAGCTCGTCGACCGTCGCCGGCCGGAACGCATTGCGGATCTCCGGCCGGTTGAACGCGATCCGCACTGTGCCCTGGTCCACCGCACGGTGGTAGGTGATGTCGATGAGCCCCTCGAACCCCGGCACGACGTTCCACGCCGTCGGGTCGAAGATCTCGGAGACGAATGGCGCGTCGGTCACGGGGAGGCGAGCGTAGGAGAGGGCCGCCGCGCCAGCCCACCCCACGACCGGCTCAGGGGATGGCGAACGCCGGGTACGGCCACAGCGGCGCTGATGCCTCGACCCACGCTGCCTGCATCGCGACGCCCATCGACCGCAGCCAGCGCGCGAGATCGGGTAGCGCATCGACCGCGGTCAGCGCGGCGACCGCGACGTCGACCGTGTCGACGATCTGCGCACGACGACGGACCTTCATCGCTGGCGGCTGCTCGTCGTCGGCGATGCGGTCGAGGCGCTGGAGCCGCAGGATCGCCATCGCTGCACAGCCGATGGCGATCGCCGCGTCGATTTCGGCGTCGGACCGAGCGGACGCACCTCGATGTGCGTGCTCCATCGACCGCTGGACCGACGGTGGGATGGTCGCCCAGCGGCCGTACCACGCGAACGGGAACCGCAGCATGCAGAGGTCGTTTCCGATGTGCTGGATCGCCGCACCCTCGAAGTCGATCAGCCGGCAGGTGGTGTCGCCGACGATCATCGCGTTGTTCGGGGTGAGGTCGCCGTGGACGAACGCGGCTGCAGCGCCGGGCGACTTGAGTGCCCTGAGGAGCTCCTCGACATCGGGCGTGGCCACCGCGGTGGAAGGGAGACCATGTGCGGCGCACAGTGCGGTCATCTCGTTCCAGCGCAGCGCGTGTTGACCGATTGTCCACGTCGCTCGCCCCCGACGATCAGCGTGAGGTCGGCGGTGGCGTGCAGACGTGCGGTCACCTCGGCGAGCGCGACCAGCGCCGCTTCGGCAGCGCTCGGCTCGTCGGCGTGGAGGACCCGTTCCACCGTCCGCTCGCCAAGGTCCTCGAGGACGAGGACACCGCTGCGGGCGCCGAGCAGACGGGGTCCGATTGCCGGCGACGTGTCGGCCAGCCGATCGAGCGCGGCGCGCTCGGTCGCCAGGTTCGTTGCTGACCACACGCCGAGGTCTCGCTGCTTGACGATCACGCTGTCGCCGTTCGCGAGCCGGACCCGCCGCACGGGCCCGCGGCCCTCGGCAAGCGTCGCGCCGGGTGCGGCGAGGACATCGTCGATCTCGTCGTCGTCCATCATGGGCAGGCCGCCGTGATCAGGCGACGGCGTCGGCGAAGCCGGCGCCCCAGGCGGAGCCCGCTCCGGCGATCGTACGTGATCTGCTGACATCGGGGTGTCGTCAGCGACCGGGGTTGCAGCTGCGGCCGGCGTACTTCGCGTTGTCGCGAATCGGTAGGTAGGCGTTGACGGCAGGGGCCAGCTCTGAGGGGCTGGCGCCGTGCAGGACCACCCCGTCGGCGCCGAGAGCGAGCTGCTCGTTGATGCGCTTCGCGCATGCTTCGGGCGACCCGACCGCGGCCGGGAACCACTCGTCGGGGAGGAGGCCGGCGATGTGCTCCAGCTGCTCGATGGTTGCGACCGCGTCGATGGCGCCGGGCATCGCTGCGACGACGGTATCGGCCCGGAACGCGGCGAGGATCCCCGGGTCCCACCCGTTGATGGTGACGAGTGCGTCCCCGTACACCTGGAGATAGGTCGCCATGCGGCCGATGATCCCCCTCATCCTGCGCTCGTGCGACGGGTTGACGAGCGTGGCGTCGACGGCCCATATCCGCACCGACCCCGGATCCTTGCCAGCCTGTTCCGCCCCACCCCGGATGGCTGCAATGCTCCGAGCGAGCGCCTCTCCTGAGAAGAAGGTGTGGAGCAGCACCCCGTCGCACACGCGCCCGGCCCAACGCATCGTCTTCTCGCCGAGCGCGGAGCCAATGACTGGGATGTCCTCGTCGAAGGTGGTGTCGAGCCGCAGGAACGGGAACGTTCCCGCGGGGCCGTTGTGGCCGAAGATCGTTTCGCCAGCCCACAAGCGGCGGTAGATGCCGATGGCATCCTCCATCGAGGCCATCGTCGTGCGCGGCACACCCATCGCGTCGAGGAGCGGCGTGATGCCGCGGCCGAGGCCGAGCGCGAACCGGCCGCCGGTCATCCGGTGCAGCGTGGTGGCCATCGACGCGGTGACGATCGGATGACGGGTCGGGTGGTTGGTGACGCCGGTGGCGATGCCGAGCGTGGTGCTCGTCGCCGCGACAGCCCCACTGAGGACGCCGAGCTCCTTCACGTTGAATCGCTCGGACAGCCACATGCAGCCCAGGCCCAGCGCCTCCGCCTGCTTGACCTCGTCCAGCACGATCCGGGGGTCGTCGACGTGGCCGGCGAGCCCGTAGCAGCCAAGCTCGGGCATCGGTTGCGGCGTGATTGGCGCGGCGCGCATGGTGTCGGTGTCAGGCACGCCGGCACCGTACGTCGCAGCTCTCGCCTCCTGCTCGGCTCGTTCGGACAGCCGCTTGCACCGCCGCTGCTCGCACGCAGCGGCCCCTCACCGGCAGCCGCCCGCCCGTCGCGCGAACATGCGCGCTGTGGCCGACCGACCTGGCATGGACCGACTCGACTGGCTCGCGCTCGTGACCGAGGACGTGATCGATCCTGCGCAGCCCATCGTCGACCCTCACCACCACCTGTGGGCGTGGGGCATCGAGGGCGTCGCCGACTACGGGCTGGCCGACCTCCGCCTCGACACCGGCGCCGGCCACAACGTCGTGAAGACCGTCTTCGTCGAGTGCGGCGCTGGCTACCGCACCGATGGCCCGGAGCACCTCCGGCCCGTCGGCGAGACCGAGTTCGTGGCGCGGCTCGCCGATGAGTCGGACGCGACGCCCGGGGCCCGCATCGC
>JAYUDU010000512.1:0-3302 GCA_043739605.1 Acidimicrobiales bacterium
GGCCTGGACCGTGAGCACCTCAACCGGTACCCGCACGAGTTCTCGGGTGGCCAACGCCAGCGCATCGGCATCGCCCGTGCGCTCGCCCTCGACCCGGCGTTGCTGGTGCTGGACGAGCCAGTGTCTGCGCTCGATGTGTCCATCCAGGCGGGCGTTGTGAACCTGCTCGAGGATCTCCAAGACGAGCTGGGCCTGGCCTTTGTGTTCATCGCGCACGACCTATCTGTGGTGCGCCACATCTCGGATCGCGTGGCTGTGATGTATCTCGGGAAGATCGTCGAGATCGCAGAGCGCGAAGATCTCTACGAGCGCCCGGCACATCCGTACACCCAGGCGCTCCTGTCGGCGGTCCCGGTGCCCGACCCCCGCAAGGAGCGCGCCCGCAAGCGCATACTACTGGAGGGCGACCTTCCCAGCCCGGCCAACCCGCCCTCGGGGTGTCGCTTCCGCACCAGGTGCTGGAAGGCCGCCGAGCGGTGCTCCGAAGAAGAGCCGGCACTCATCGAGCGGGGCCAAGGCCACCCGGTGGCGTGCCACTTCCCCGAGGTGCGGGCCGTCGTCTGACTCGGTGACGAGCTCCTCGATCCTCGATCGGATCCGCCGGGCGGGTCAGCGAAGGATGCCTGCGCTCCGAAGCGCGTCCACGCCGTCGGCGATGGTGGCGACGCAGGTGTCGAGCTGCTCCTCGGTCGCCACGAGCGGCGGTGACAGCTGCAAGACGCTGTCGCCACGATCGTCGACGCGGCACAGCAACCCATGCCCGTTGAGCCACGGCGCGAGGAAGGCCTTCACCGCGACGGCGTCGGGACGACTCTGCGGTGCCGAGGGCTCGACTCCTGGACGGACGATCTCGAGCGCCCAGAAGAACCCTGCACCCCGCACATCGCCGATCGCCGGCTGCGCTGCGGCGAGGTCGCATAGCCTCCGCTCGAAGCCGTCTTGGCGCTCCAGCACGGATGCGCACAGGTCGAGCTTGTCGAACAGGTCCAGGTTGGCCATCGAGACCGCGCATGAAAGTGGGTGGCCGCCAAAGGTCAGGCCGTGAGCAAAGCTGGCGTCACCCGCAACGAAGGGCGCGGCAACGCGATCGGTGATGGTGACCGCGCCCAAGGGCGCGTAGCCGGACGTCATGCCCTTGGCCGAGGTGACCATGTCGGGGACGACGCCGAGACGTTCACACGCGTAGAGGTGGCCGAGCCGGCCGAACCCGCAGATGACCTCGTCGGACACCAGCAAGACATCGTGTCGGTCGCAGATCTCCCGCACTCGTTGCCAGTAGCCGTCGGGGGGAGCGAAGCAGCCGCCGGCGTTCTGCACCGGTTCCAAGAACACCGCGGCGATGGAGTCGGCACCTTCGGTGAGGATGGCCTGCTCGATCGCGTCGGCCGCTGCCGCTGAGAACGCCGCCGGTCCCGCCGCGGCGGCGTCGGCGAGTGCGGGCCGGAACCAGTTGGTGTTCGCCACCTTGACGGCGCCAGGCACGAGCGGCTCGAACGCCGTCTTGAACGCCGGCAGGCCGGTGATCGACAGGGCTCCCATCGTCGTGCCGTGGTAGGCGAGGTTGCGGGAGATGACCTTGGTCTTGGCGGGCGCCCCGACCGCCTTCCAGTACGCTCGTGCGAGCTTAAAGGCGCTCTCGACCGCCTCCGACCCACCGCTCGTGAAGAACACGCGGTTGAGGTCTCCCGGTGCCGCCTCCGCCATCCGCTGAGCAAGCAGCGCGGCCATCGGATGCGCCGCCGACCACACCGGAAAGTACGACAACTCACGGGCCTGGGTGGCGGCCGCATCTGCCAGCTCTGGCCGGCCGTAGCCGACCTGGACGGTGAAGAGCCCCGCGAGCCCGTCGAACCAGCTGCGGCCATCGGTGTCCCAGACGGTGCAGCCCTCGCCGCGCACGATCATGGGTGTGCGGCCGGCGGCGACCGCATCCATCGCGGCGAAGTGCTGGAACAGATGTCGCGCCGATGCCGCACGGAGCGCCACCGCGTCGGGTCGGGGCAGCCCTGGCGGGGCGTCGGGCGTCGGCATGCCCAGAAGCCTCGCACAACCGGTTGTTGCTGCGGGTTTCGGCTCTGCTACGTTGCGAAGCCGTTCGCCCGTTGCGGCGGGCTCACCCAGCGGTGGTGGCGGAATAGGTAGACGCGCCAGCTTGAGGGGCTGGTGTCCGTAAGGACGTGGGGGTTCAAGTCCCCCTCACCGCACAAAGACAAAGACAAAGACTCCCCATCGGAGTCTGGGTACAGGATCGCCTCCTGCACCGGGTATGCGAACGCCATGTCCGCGAGTCCTACGGGCGCCCGGCCTGGCTACGCGGGAAGTCGCTCTGCTCGCAGGGCTCCTCGGCGCACCTTGCCGGCGTCATCGCGAAGCGGCTCGGTCACGCGCTCGAAGGTCTTCGGGATCTTGTAGGGGGCGAGGCGATCGCGGAGAAACGACCGCAGCTCGTCGTCGGTGACATCGCTCGTGGGGTGGATGAGAGCGTGGACGACGTTGCCGAGATCGTCGTCGGGGAGACCGATGACGCAGGCGCCGCCGATCGCCTCGTGCTCCTCAAGCGCCGCCTCGACCTCCGCCGGGTACACGTTGGAACCGCCGACGAGGATCATGTCAGCGCTGCGGTCGCCCAAGTACAGGTAGCCGTCGGCATCCATCCAGCCGATGTCCCCGAGGCTCTCCCAGCCGTCAGCGCCGACCTTGGCGGTGGCGCCGACGTACCGGTACGTGGGAGCGGCAGAGCGCATGAAGACCTCGCCGGTCTCGCCCGTCGCCACCGGGGCGCCATCGGGCCCGAAGATCGCCATCTCGCCGGAAACCGGCCGGCCGACGGACCCCTTGTGCAGCAGCCACTCGATGCCGGTGATGACCGTGGCCGACTGCGCCTCGGTGCCCGCATAAAGCTCGATGATCTTCTCGGCGCCGAGCCACTGGATGTACGCCTCCTTCAGCCATGCCGGACACGGGGCGGCGACGTGGAAGACGCGGTTGACGGAGGAGAGGTCGTACTTTGCCTTGATCTCCTCGGGCAGCTTCCAGATGCGCGACATGGTGGTGGGCACCGAGTACACCCAGTCGGCCTGGTGAAGCTCGATGAGGCGAAGGGTCTCCTCTGCATCGAACTTCGGCATGATGACGATGTGGTTGCCCATCAGCTGGGCACCGATCGAGAAGACGAGCGGGCCGTTGTGCGACAGCGGTCCGGTGCAGAGGTGGACGCCGTCTTCGCGCATGCCCAGCAGCATCCCGGTGAGGGTGGGCCCCTCGGTGATCGCACCGGTGGTGGCGACGATCAGCTTCGGGCG
>JAYUDU010000513.1:0-8412 GCA_043739605.1 Acidimicrobiales bacterium
GGCGTCCGCAAGACCAAGAGCAAGTTCGGGGCGCGCCTCGAGCCGTTGACCCACGTCGCTGTGCAGATGCACGAGGGACGCAACCTCGACATCGTCACCCAAGCCGAGGTCATCGACAGCTGGAAGATCATCCGTGAAGACCTCGATCGCACCGGCAAGGCGGTCACAGCTGCCGAAGCCGTGTGGCAGCTCAGCAAGGAGGGCCAGCCCGACCCCCGCATGCACAAGATGCTGCTCGGGGCACTGCGCACCATTGAGGCCGACGATCCCGCGCTCATCGTGCCCGCATTCCTGTGCAAGCTGCTCGCCCACGAAGGCGTGCAGCCCATCCTCGACCGGTGTGCGATGTGCGATGTCGATGACCCGTTGGTGGCGTTCGACCTGGCTCGCGGCGGAGCCCTGTGCGCCTCCCATCGAAGCGGGCCGTCGCTGTCTGGCGACGGTCTGCTGGTCCTCAAGGCCATCTTCGGCGGCGGCCTGGCGGCGGCGCTCGAGATCCCACCCTCACCCGTCGCCCACGAGATCGACGCCATCGCGACCCTCGCCTTCGAGACCCACATCGAGCGCCGCCTCCGCAGCCCCCACCTCCTCGACCGCTAGGGTGTATGCGTAGGACGCAGCACACCTGTGCGCAAAACGCACATGATCTGTGCGTACTACGCGACGCATACTAGCGTGCGGCGCGTGGAACGATTCAAGCGTCGGGCGCTCGCTCTCGTGCAACGCCGACTCGCCGCGGCGCGTGCCGTCGTCCTCAACGGGCCCCGTCAGTCTGGCAAGACGGAGCTTCTCCACGTTGTTGAGGCAGATGTGGGCGGCACATATCTGAGCCTCGACCGGCGCGAGCTCGTCGCCCAGGCGCGCCTTGACCCGTACGGATTTCTGGCAGACCATCCGCGTCCCCTGCTCATCGACGAGGTGCAGCGGGGCGGTGACCAGCTGCTCCTTGCGCTGAAGCTGGAGCTTGACACGTCACCGGCAAAAGGCAGGGCGGTGCTCGCAGGCTCGACGCGCTTTCTGACAGAGCCGCGACTGTCGGAGTCGCTCGCGGGGCGCGTTCGGTTCGTTGACCTGTGGCCGCTGTCGGAGGGTGAGATCGAAGGCACCACGACAGACGGCATCGCCGATCTGTTCGCGGGAGTCGAAGCCATGCGAGCTCCCACGAGCCCCATCGGCCGGGCGGACGCCATCGAGCGCGTCTGCCGTGGCGGCTTTCCCGAGGCCGTGCTTGCTGGCGGGGCGCGGGACCGTCGCGAGTTCCACCTGGACTACATCCGCACGATCACGCAGCGAGATGTCCTTGAGCTGTCGAACCTTCATCAGGCAACCGAGCTTCCCCGCCTCGCCGAGATCCTGGCCGCGCGAACCGCCCAGGAGCTCGTTGCGACGAGCATCGCCAACGATGCGCAGATGGGGCGGGACACGATTCGCCGGTACCTGCCCCTCCTCGAGACGGTGTACGTGCACCACCTCCTGCCCGCGTGGGGGACGAACCTCCGCGACCGGTCGGTGCGCCGCCCCAAGCTCCACTTCGTCGATTGCGGCTTGGCGGCCGCGATTCTCGGCCAGGACGTCGCATCGCTCCTGCGGCCGGGTGCCCCGGCGCTCGGCGCGCTCCTTGAGACGTTCGTGGTCGGCGAGGTGGCGAAGCAGGCCACGTGGAGCGATGTCGATGTCCGTCTCTCACACTGGAGGGATCGCACCGGCACCGAGGTGGACCTCGTGCTCGAGGGTCCCGGCGGCACGGTCGTCGGTGTCGAGGTGAAGGCCACGATGTCGCCAACCCACGACGATGCCAAGGGACTGCGCGCCCTGCGCGACGGACTCGGCGAGCGCTTTGTCCAGGGCGTCGTCGTGCATCTTGGCCCTGGCGTCGTCCCCTTCGGTGATCGCATCACCGCCGTGCCGATCAGCCGGCTGTGGCGGTCTCCGGCCGGGGGGCGCTGACGCCGCGGGCCGCCAGCCAGGCCAGCGCGTCGGCGATGGGGGCCTCGTACGTCGACTCTGCGAGGAACGGCTTGTAGCCCATGGCGCGGTTGATGGCCAGCATCGGGCCGTTGGAATCGGCGTTGCCGGTGCGGATCTGGTCGACGTCGGGGAGATCTGCCATGAGCCGGAGCGTGTTGGAGCCCTTGAGCCAGCGGCCCAGACCGTGACCGCGGTGGGCGGGCACGACACCCGTTGAGCCGACACCGGCGATGGCCGGCCGATCCGGGGAGCCGCGCAGCTCCGTGAAGCCCGCGAGGTCGCCTGACGGCACGTGACGGGCGATCGTCGTGCGCATCCAGAAGCCCGCGGCGAGCCGGCGGGCCTCGTCTTCGCGATGGTCGCGGACCGTCGGCGTCCAGTCGTTGACTTCGAGGTCGTCGTGCGGCATCGAGTTCATCACTGCGGTGAGCTCGACGAACGCGTCGATGAGGTCGTCAGGGATGGCGCCGTCGATGTCGATGAGCTCGTAGTCGGCGGCCGCAGTCGCGGCGTCGGCGATCCAGGACTCGAGCAGCGAACGGTCGACGTCTGCCAGCAGCAGGCGGTTGGTGTGCCATGCCTGCTTGTGGACAGCACCGAGCGACTCGACAAAGGCGAGCGCGGCCTTGACTGCGTGGTTGGCGTTGCACACCAGGCGGGTGCGGCCATGGGGTACGGCGAGCGCGATCTGGCGGGCCAGCAGCTGCGCACCGAGGCCCCGTTGACGGTGTGCAGGGTGCACGTTGACGCCAGCCCACAGGATCGCCCGATTCTCATCGAGCTCTGGGTCGAAAGAGAACCACGCGGTGCCCGCGAGGGAACCATCTGCCGCCCGTGCCGTGATGGCCTGCACGTGCATCCGCGCATCGACGGTGCGAATGCCAGCGGCCATCTGGCGGAACGTGCCGGGCGGGTCGTCGGCGACGACCTCGGCGCGCAACATGTTGTCAAGGTCGAGCACCTCGGTGATCTGGGCGTCGTCCCAGCGGCGGGGATCGTCGACCAGAAACGTCCACAGGGTGTCGACGGGCGTGTCCGCTGTTGGCCGCTGCGCGTCGACGACCTCGGTCATATCCGGCACCTCGACGCCCCGCGCCGCAAGCCAGGACGCGACCCGATCCAACGGCGCCTCCCACGTGGCGGAGCCGATCCACGGCGTGTATCCCATGGCGTGGTTGATGGCGAGCATGGCGTCGTTGGAGTCGGCGTTGCCGGTGCGGATCTCGTCGACGTCTGGGCGGTCATCGAGCACCCGCAGCGTCATCGCCGCCTTGAGCCATTTGCCAAGAGCCGCACCTCGATGGTCGGGGCGGACGCCGGTCGAGCCGACGCCCACCTTCGTCGGGTCCCATGGTCCCCACGTGACGGTGTGGAAGCCGGCGAGCTCTCCGGTGGCCATGTGGCGCGCGATCAGGATCCACTCCTGCGCACCAACCGCCATCGATCGCTCCTCATCCTCTCGGAACTCCTCGACGGTGACCGTGAAGTCGTTCATCTGCAGGTCGTCCCGCGGCGCGGTGTTCATCACGAGCACCAGGTCGAGGTACGGCTGGATGAGGTCATCTGGCATGCGGCCGTCGATGGCCAACAGCTCGTAGTCGGCCGACCGGGTGGCGGCGTCCGCGACCCAGCGCTGCAACATGACGCGGTTGATGCCGGCGAGCAGGAGGTGATTGACGTGACTTCGGCTCTTCACTTCGAAGCCCATCGAGGCGGCCAACGATTCGCCTTCTGGTCGCCGATCGTTGGTGTTGGCGAAGAAGCGGCTAGCGCCGAGAGCCCCCGCGAAGCCCATCTGATAGGCGACCAGCGCGGTGGCGATGCCCCTGCGCCTGTGGTCCGGATGAACCTGCACGCTGAGCCCGGCGATGTCTGGGTTGTCGTCGTGGTCCCAGTCCTGGCCCGTAGCCATACCTGCAACGAGTGCCCCGCTGGCGTCGCGCACGCGTACGTTCCACACGCCGTATCGGGGAGGCGTCGATCTCATGCTGGCGATGGCCGCGTCAACCGGCGTTGGTGCCTCGTCAGGAAACACTTCGGCCCGCAACAGGTTCGACAACGCGACCCCGTCGGCGATCTCCTCGTCGGTGAAGCGGCGAGGGTCGTTCAGGGTGGCGGTGTAGCCATCGGGCAGAGGAACGGGCGGGAGCGGCGGAAGGTGTGTGGGCGGCGCCGCAAGAGTCCCAGTCATGGGGCACATCGTAGGCAATGAGCGGGTCGCGCCTGCCGAGATTATGGCGATCGGCCGGCGTGCTGCGAGCATCTGCGGATGCCACGCACCACCGCCGCTTCGCTCGCCCGACGGGGACGATTCCGGGCAGAGCTCGATCGCGCTCGCGGGCTGTCCCGACGCCTCCCGCCCCTCGTCTCGGCCGCCCCGGAGCCGCCGCCGTTGCCAGAGGGAACCGTTGTGCCGGTGCCCGGTCGCGGCGAGATGTTCGTCCGCCACCTCGACGCGCCGGACACCACCGGCGCCCGCACCGCTCACCCGGAGATTCCCGTGCTGCTCCTTCACGGATGGACGTGGACGGCCGACATCAACTGGTGGCCCGTCTATGAGCCTGCCGGGACGCACCGCCAGGTGGTGGGCGTCGACCATCGAGGGCACGGTCGAAGCCTCAGGTCGGAGGCGCCGTTTACGCTCGAAGACGCCGCCGATGACCTCGCGGCGCTGCTGGACGTGCTCGGCATCCCACGGGTCATCGCCTGCGGATACTCGATGGGCGGGCCGATCTCGCTGCTGCTCGCACAGCGCCACCCCGGCAAGGTGGCCGGTCTGGTGCTGTGTGCGACGACGCTCGACTTCGCGAAGTCCGGGCCCCGGCGTGAGCGCATGATCCACTCGGCCATGCCGTTCCTCGGGGCACTCATGCGCATCGGTGCGTGGGATCGGGGCATCGCCAAGTACCTGCGGGTGTCCGCCGACCTTGCGCCGGCTCTCGCCCCGTACCGCTCGTGGGTGGCAGGGGAGTGGCGACGCCAATCGCCGACGGACATCCTCCACGCCGGGCGTGCGCTCGGCGCCTACGACTTCAGAGGCCGCGCACCAGCGGTGCGGCACGTGCCAAGCGCAGTGGTGCTGACCCAGCAGGATCGCCTGGTGCAGCCTCGGCGCCAACGAGACATGGCGACTGCTCTGGGCTCGGCGATCTTCCCCATCGCCGCCGACCACGATTGCAACCTCGTGGCCCCAGAGCAGTTCGCCGCCGCCGTCGTCGAGGCCATCGAGGACGTCGCCTCGCGCATCGTCGACGAGACAACCGGACCCCCGGCGGGGACTGTCAGGCGATGATGAAGGTCGCAGTGACCATCTGGTGAGGGTCCTTGGCCGCGGTCGACAGCTTGTAGGTGCCGCATGTAGCGGCTCGATAGCGGACCTCCCGGCTACCCTCGCCGCCATGTCACAGGCCGAGATGACCGACATGACCGAGAGTGCGGTATCAGCGTCCGGCGCGCCGGCGACGACAGATCCTGCCCGCATGGACGCCGTGGTCGGGCTGTGCAAGCGCAGGGGTTTCGTCTTCCCCAGCGCCGAGATCTACGGCGGCTTCCGGTCGACGTATGACTACGGCCCGCTCGGCGTGCTCATGCTGCGCAACGTCAAAGACGCGTGGTGGCGCTCGACGGTCACGATGCGCGACGACGTCGTCGGCCTCGACGCAGCCATCCTCGGCCCGTCCGACATCTGGAAGGCCAGCGGGCACCTCGCGACCTTCACCGACCCGCTTGTCGATTGTCGGGTGTGCAAGCTGCGCTTCCGCGCCGACCACCACGAGACGAGCTGCCCGAAACTGCCAGACCTGACTCAGTGCGACCTCACAGCGGAGCGCGACTTCAACCTGATGTTCAAGACGCACGTGGGGCCGGTGGCCGATGACGGCAACGTCGCCTACCTGCGACCGGAGACCGCGCAGGGCATGTTCGTCAACTTCAAGAACGTCCAGCAATCGATGCGCAAGAAGCCGCCCTTCGGCATCGCCCAGATCGGCAAGAGCTTCCGCAACGAGATCACGCCAGGCAACTTCGTCTTTCGCACGCGCGAGTTCGAGCAGATGGAGTGCGAGTTCTTCGTGCCACCTGCGGACGCTGCCGAGTGGTTCGACCACTGGGTCGCCACCCGTCATCAGTGGTATCTCGACCTCGGCATCGCCACAGAGATGCTGCGTATTCGGCCCCATGATGACGTGGAGCTCAGCCACTATTCGACTGGCACCTCTGACGTGGAGTTCGCTTTTCCGTGGGGCTGGGGCGAGCTTGAGGGCATCGCCAATCGCACCGACTTCGACCTCAAGGCGCATGCTACCGCGAGCGGCGAGACGCTCGACTACTTCGACCAGGCCACCAACGAGCGCTACGTGCCGTACGTCATTGAGCCCGCCGCGGGCGCGACGCGCGCGATGATGGCATTCCTGCTGGCGGCCTACGACGAAGACGTCATCAACGATGAGAAGCGCGTCGTGCTCCGCCTGCATCCCCGGCTCGCTCCCTACAAGGTGGCCGTGCTTCCGCTGTCAAAGAAGGCCGAGCTGGTAGGCCCGTCAAAGGACGTGTTTCGTCGCCTCGCGGCGCGGTGGAGCACCGACTACGACGAGACCCAGGCCATCGGCAAGCGGTACCGCCGCCAGGACGAGGTGGGTACACCCCTGTGCGTCACGGTCGACTTCGACACCCTCGAAGACGACGCCGTCACCATCCGTGACCGTGACTCTACCGAGCAGATTCGGGTGCCGCTCGCTGATCTGGAGACGGAGATCGCCAACCGCCTCGCCCTCTGATCCTCGTGGCACCATCCCGCAGGCGCGTCTGCATGTGCGCTGGCATGTGAGCGTGATGTGAGTCGCGCTCGGTAGGGTCTGGCCCATGTCGTCGCGCCGTGTCCTTGCAGTCGCTATCCTCGCTGCTCTCCCCATCGCCAGCGGCGGTTGTGCCGCCATCAACAAGGCGAAGAACGTCGCCAACGCGCTCGGGGACATCAACAAGGATACCGCCAAGCTCGAAGCGGCCATCGAGAAGGCAAAGACCCTGACGTTCACGGCCCAGTACGACCAGACCGACGAGGACGGCAAGGTCTCGAAGGTGACCATCGCGCAGAAGCCGCCCAAGTCGTCATTGACGACGTCCACCAGCGTGTTCCTCGATGACGGCACCAACATCATCTCCTGCTCGCTGCCTGACGCCACCTCGGGTTCCAACACCAAGGCCGAGTGCACGACGCTCGGCCCCTCCGAGCCGGGAGGCTTCTATGGCGGAGCGTTCCTGATGGCGGGCCCCGGCTTCGGCAACCCCTTGGCGTTCCTGCCCGCGTTGAAGCTCCTCGCCGCGCTCGGGGGCGTCAAGACCTCGTCGACGAGTGAGTCCTTCGCCGGCCAGAAGGCCGACTGCATCTCGTTCGACAAGGACGGCACCGACGCAGTGCACATCAAGAGTTGCACCACGGCCGACGGCATCCTCGCGATGAGCCAGACGACCTCTTCCAACGGCAAGGTCACCAAGCTCGTGCTGACCAAGTACGACACCACCGTCAAGGACAGTGCGTTCGTGCCGCCGGCGAAGTCCCAGACCATCGAGGACAAGATCAACGCGGCCACCTCCACGACGTCGACCACCTACGGGACGACGACGACAGAAGCGTCGACCACGACCTCGACTACGACCTCGTCACCGGCATCCACGTCCACCTCAGAGACGACGACGACCACCACCAGCGCGCCGTAGCCCCTGGTTCCGCCGCGACGCTCCGGGCACCGCGGCGGTGAGCACCGCCTAGCCTGCGTCGCCCCATGGGCATCGCGGACGAGGACATCGAACGGGTGCGGACCGCGACCGACCTCGTCGCCATCATCGGCGAGACGGTCGGTCTGTCGCGGGCGGGCGCCCGCTACCGGGGATTGTGCCCGTTCCATAGCGAGAAGTCGCCGAGCTTCTACGTCAACGGGCAGCTCGGTTTCTACAAGTGCTTCGGTTGTCAGGCCTCGGGCGACGCGTTCACCTGGGTGCGAGAGACCGAGCACCTCACCTTCGTGGAGGCGGTGCGGTGGCTTGCCGCCAAGTGTGGCGTGCAGCTGCAAGAGGAAGACGAAGGCCAGTCGCGGGCCCGGCGGCGGCGGGCGGTCCTCCTCGACGCGATGCGGTCTGCTGTCGACTGGTACCACGAGCGTCTGCTCAGCGGACCCGATGCCAAGACCGCCCGTGGCTATCTCCGGGCCGAGCGTGGCTATGACAGCGACGTCGTGCGGGCGTACTCCCTGGGGTGGGCGCCCGAGGGCTGGGACGAGCTTGTCCGCGCGCTGCGTCTCCCCGACGATGTCATGCGGGACACAGGGTTGGGCTTCTTGAACGATCGCAAGCGCCAGACCGACAGCTTTCGAGGACGGGTGCTGTTCCCGATCTTCGATCACACCGGCGACCCCGTCGCCATCGGTGGGCGTCAACTGCCCGAAGGCC
>JAYUDU010000514.1:0-3283 GCA_043739605.1 Acidimicrobiales bacterium
GATCGGGCGCCATGATCGGCGCGGCGCCGGACCTTGCTCGAGGATGTCGATGCGGTCGAACTCGACGGTGGATCGATGGTCTGCAAGGGCCATGACCGCGGCGTCGATGCGGGCGGGGTCGGCTTGATCTGCCAGCGTGCAGTGGGGGACGAAGGGCCACCGGGCGCTTCGCTTGAGCGGACCGTCGAACACCGCGTGCCGCAGTCGCATCAGGCCAGCCATCCCGACCCCGCTGACCGGGAGGTAGAGCACAGCATTTTCGGGTAGGAAGCTTGTCGGCGGACCGAGCTCAAGCGTAAGCGGCCCGCGCTCCGCAGCTACTGCTCTGCACACGAGCTCGACGCATCGCTCCAGCTCGTCCGGTCGGACCCCCACCGGCGGTACCAGCGTGATGTGGGGCGGGATCCGGTCGACGTCGTCGGACCCACACGCACGGCGCAGCACGTCGACGCCGGCCGCGTGCGATGGCGGGATCGCCAGGACCACGCCCAGTCGGTGCCGTGCCACCTCCGGAGCATGCCCGATGATCGGGTCTGACGGGACGTCGCATGCTGGCAGTGGGCGCACGTGCAAGTACGCTCCGTGGTGCAACACGGCGAGCGATGGGCAGGATTGAATGGCGTCAGCGATGCGCGACCAGGAGAACGGCACGCCGACCCCGGCTGTCGGCGCCCGGGTCGTTCCGCTGGTCCCCCGCTCCGGACCGCCACAGCGGGTTGGCCTCGGCAGCCTGAGACGCAAAGGGTTGCAGGTGGCCGCCGATGTGCTGGCAGTGGCGCTCGGCCTCGGTGGTGCGTACGCCACGCGCGGCGTGTTCGGATTCGAAACCGGCAGCGTTCGGTTGCATGTGGCGGCCGGCATGGTGTCCCTGCCGTTCTGGCCGCTCGTCTTCGCCCGATATCGCCTGTACGCGGCCCGCTCCATCAGCAGCCGCGCCGATGAGTTCCCCCGGGTCGTCCATGCCGTGCTCGTGTCGATCCTGTTGCTCGTCGTCGCCGCGTTCATGGGCAGGCTCCCGCTCAGTCGGGGGTGGCTGGCGGTCGCGTTCCCAATGACACTCGTGACCGTCGGCATCGACCGTGAGCTGACCCGCGCCTACTTTGGACGGTTGCGCACCCAAGGTCGACTGCTGCGCCCCGTGGTCATCGTCGGCGGCAACGCCGAGGCGGAGGCGCTCGTCGCTCTGCTCGCATCGCCTGCGCTTGGCTACGACGTTCGTGGCGTCGTCGCCGACGGCGTGCCGCCGGGCCCCCTCGGCGGACCGGCTGGCCCCGTCGTGCTCGGTGGGCTCGCAGAGGCAGCCGCTGCCATCGAGACGAGCGGCGCGACCACCGCCATCATTGCCACCACCGCAGTGCCGGCCACCGTCGCCAACGCGCTGGCGCGCGATCTGCAGCGCCGTGGCATCCACGTCGAGATGTCGTCCGGTTTGAGTGACATCGCTTCCGACCGACTCACCGTGCGGTCCATCGGTTCGACGCCGGTCTTCTACTTGGAGCCGACCGTGCACGGTGGTTGGCGCGCTGTCGCCAAGCGCACGTTCGATGTCACCCTTGCGCTGGGTGCGCTCAGCGTCTTGTCGCCCGTGCTGGTCGTGGTGGCGCTCGGCGTGAAGCTGACGTCGAAGGGACCGGTCTTCTTCTCGCAAGAACGCGTCGGACGGGGTCATGTCGTCTTCAAGGTCCACAAGTTCCGGACCATGGGCATCGATGCAGAGCAGCGTCTCGCTGACCTCGTCTCGCGCAACGAAGCTGACGGTCCGCTGTTCAAGATGAGGGACGACCCCCGCGTCACGCGGTTCGGCCGGACGCTCCGCAAGCTGTCTCTCGACGAGCTGCCTCAGCTGTGGAATGTGGTCAAGGGCGAGATGTCGTTGGTCGGCCCTCGCCCTGCCTTGCCGACGGAGGCCGAAGCATGGGGCGACGACGCCGCGCAGCGTCTCAGGGTCAAGCCAGGCATCACCGGCATGTGGCAGGTCAACGGGCGCAGCAACGCCAGCTTCGACGAGTACATCCGCCTCGACCTTTACTACGTCGACAACTGGACCCTCACCGCCGACCTCACCATCCTCGCCAAGACCCTGCCGGCGGTCGCATTCAGCAAGGGCGCGTACTGAGCTTTTGGCGGCGGGCTGTTCCTTCCTTCGCCGGCGGCCGGGTCTTGGGGGACGCAAATGCACCGTCAGCGACGCCGCGGCGGTCAAGACGGTGCATTTGCGTCCTCTGAACGGACGTGAGTGCGCAGACCACGTGCGCTGCCGTCCCGCGCCGCCGCGCCGGCGTCCTTCGCATTTGCGCTGCGCCACACGAGCAGTGCGAGTTCCTGTCGACCGCACGAGGCGTTACCGCACCGTGAACGCTGAGGCCAGGGGTGTCGGCGTGGAGCACACGCGGCGTCGTGAAGGCCTGCGCGAAGCCCGCCGGCCGGATCTAGAACTCGATCGAAGCGAACTCCTGGAGCTTCTTCAGGCTGTGGCGGGCGTCGACTCGGCGGACGGTGCCGGACTTTGAGCGCATCACGAGACTCTGAGTGGTAGCGCCGTTGGCGTCGAAGTGGACTCCCTTCAACAGCTCGCCATCGGTGATGCCGGTCATGGCGAAGAAGCAGTTGTTGCCGCGCACGAGGTCGTCGGTGCCGAGGATCGCATCGAGGTCATAGCCCGCAGCGATGGCCGCGACGCGCTCGGCGTCGTCCCGGGCGACCAGCCTGCCGAGGATCTCGCCACCGAGGGCCTTCATGGCGCAGGCGGTGATGACGCCCTCAGGCGTGCCTCCGGTGCCGAACAGCACGTCGGCGCCCGACTCCGGGAAGCATGTCGAGATGGCACCGACGACGTCGCCATCGGGGATGAGACGGATGCGGGCGCCCGCAGCGCGCACCTCGGCGATGATCGCCTCATGGCGGGGCCTGTCGAGGATGACGGCGGTGACGTCACGGACGGACTCCCCCTTGGCCTTCGCGACGGCGTGCAGGTTCTCCGTGATGGAGGCGCGGATGTCCACAGCTCCAACGCAATCCGGGCCGACGGCGAGCTTCTCCATGTACACGCACGGACCCGGGTTGAACATCGTGCCGCGCTCCGACACCGCGATGACGGCGATGGCATTGCCCTGCCCGAGAGCCGTGAGCGTGGTGCCGTCGATCGGGTCGACGGCGATGTCTGCGGCGTACCCGGAACCGTCGCCGACGTGTTCGCCGTTGAACAGCATCGGTGCCTCGTCTTTCTCCCCTTCGCCGATGACGATGAGGCCGTCCATCGCCACGCTGGCAAGGGTGATGCGCA
>JAYUDU010000515.1:0-3275 GCA_043739605.1 Acidimicrobiales bacterium
CGCTGGCCCGCGCCGTCCTCGGGTGGGAGGCGGAGGTCGACCGTCTCGCCAGGACGGTCGCCGCCTTTGGGGAAGGGCCGGAGGCGGAGCTCGCGGCGACCGTCGAACGCGCCCACCAGCGGATCGAGGATGCCCGGCTGGCAGAACATCGGCGGCGCTACCTCGGCATGGCCGGCGGCGCGGCCAGCGCGATGGCAGCGGCAGGCGCGATGGCGGCCGCAGGCGCGCTGTCGGCCGGCCCGCCTGCGGTGCCGCTCGCGGCCTTCGGCGCGGTTGCCGCCACCGCGTGGACGCTGGTCCCCACGATCCGGCGGCGCAAGGCGGAGCATGATGAGCAGAGCGCCCTGGCCAGCACCGGAGCCACGACCTACCTCGGGCTCCAGCTGCGGAGGGTCGAAGGGACGATCTCCCCCCAAGCGCGGGCAGAGCTCGACGACGCCATCGCTCGGCGCGACGACATGCGCGGCCGCTGGATCGAGATCGCGCCGGGCATCGCACCCGGCGACGCGATCGGCCTCGAACCCGAGGTCACGGCGCGCCGTGCCCAGGCGCGTGGCGACGAGGGTGCTGTGGCATCTCGCGCTGCGATCGCGACGACGATCGCGGAACAGCTCCAACCGGCATGGGACAGCGCCCGCCGCGCCCTCAGCGATGCGTGTGCCGGTCTGGGCGTCAACGTCACCGACGACGCCGACCCTCACGCCCTCATTGGCGAGATCGACTCGCGTCGTGCGCTCGTGGACACCGCGCACCTGCAAGCGAGGCTGGAGATCGCCGAGGATGCCGCTCGACGTCATCGCCAAGCGCTCGCACCGCTGTTGGCACCCCTCGGGGTGAGCTTCGACGAGCGGTGTGGGACAGGGCCGTTCGGCCACGGCCGGCCGGACGCATTGGACACGCGTCGAGGAGCCGGAACATGCACCGCATTGGCAGATCAGGCGCGACGCCGCCTCGCAAAGATCGTTGAGCGGATCGCCGAAATCGATGCGGCCGGCGAGGCCGCCGCCCCGGACGATGTCATCAGGGCACTGGAGGCGGACCTCGTTGCCCTGGACGACCCAGATGACCCGCCGCGCCTCGACCCCGATCCCCTCGTGCTCGCCGCACGTCGCGTGGTGGCGGATCTGGCCAGACAAGCAGCGCGCGCCGGCTCGAGGGATGGGACGCGCGCAGCTTCGGCTCTGGCGGCGGCCGCAGAGCGAGAGCACGCACTGGGCCGCCGAGTGGCCGCGCTCGAGCGGGCGCTGCTCGCATCTCCGACCGGCGCGAGCGCGCTGGACGCCCCCACCGCATGCGAGTCAATCAGACGCATCGCGGCCATCGCGAGCCGCGACGGCGATCGGTTGCCCCTGCTGATGTGCGAGCCGCTCAACGCCGTGGTCGAGAACGACCGCGGCGCAGTGCTCGACGCCCTCCGCTCGTTCGCAGCAGACATCCAGGTGGTGTACCTGTCGAACGACCCAACCGTGACGGAGTGGGCCCGCCGCCAGGACCCTGCGCTGGTGGCGCTCCTGAGCGGGTGAAGTCTGGACCGACTCAGGCGATCTGGCGCAGTTCCCGCTTGTACCAGTCTGCGTTCATGACATAGCCGGCAACGCCCATCTTGATGCTGAACGGCTGGACGCGGTCGGGCTTGATGACACACGGGACGCCCAGCGCCATGGCACCGCTCGGTACCTCGGTGCCGTTCGAGACCACCGCGTTGGCGCCGACGATGCTGTGGCTGCGGACGATGGCCCTATGCAACACGACAGATCCGGAGCCCACCAGCGCCCAGTCTTCGATGACGCACCCCTCGAGGTGCGCGAGGTGCCCCACGACGCAATCGGTACCGACGATGGTCGCCAGCTCGTTCGTCGCATGAACGACCGTGCCGTCCTGGATGGAGGTCCGTGCGCCGATCGAGATCTCGCCGTAGTCGCCGCGCAGCACGGCGCTCGGCCAGATGCTCGCCTGTGAACCGAGCGTCACGGCGCCGATAACGGTGGCCATCGGATGCACGAACGCGTCGGGATGGATGTCTGGGACTCGGTCTCCGAGCGCGTAGATGGCCACGCGTCGCACCATAGGAGTTGAGCCGAGTCACCGCAGCGACATGCGCAACCGCGCGCTTGCACATTAGGTTCGCCTCGTGGCAACCACCTCCGATCCAGCCGTCGCACCTGGCTTCACCGACTCGGCCACGGGACCCCGCGCCGTTGAGATCCCCTTCACGTCGACCGCCCACGGCGACACCCGCATCGATCCGTTCTCGTGGTTGCGCTCAGACACCAAGGACGACCCAGCCGTACTTGCGCTCCTCGCTGCTGAGAACGCGTTCACGGCGACGATGACCGCACACACCGAGGTGCTCCAGGGCGAGCTCTTCGACGAGATGAAGGCACGCATCAAGGAGGACGACCTCTCGGTTCCCTCCCGCAAGCACGGGTGGTGGCAGGCGTTCCGGACGGCGGAAGGCCGGCAGTATGGGGAGGTCGTGCGCCGCAGAGACGACGGCACGGGCATCCCGGCGATGGACAGTGATGGCTGGGAGACGGTGCTCGACGAGGACGCGCTCGCCGGCAAGTCTCCCTACTTCTCGCTTGGCCTCTTCGACATCAGCCCTTCAAGCGACCTCGTGCTGTTCGGCACCGACTACGACGGCTCAGAGCTGCACACCTTGCACGTGCGCGACCTGCGCACGGGTGATGACCTGCCTGACCTCATCGAAGGCGCCTACTACGGCAGCGCATGGGCAGGCGATGACATGTTCTTCTACGTCACGACCGACGATGCGATGCGTCCCAACAAGGTGTGGCGCCACGCACTCGGCACGGTCCAGACGGATGACGTCTGCATCTTCGAGGAGACCGACGAACGGTTCTTCCTCGGCGTTGGAGACACCAACACCGACCGCTACGTCCTCGTCGAATCCGGATCGAAGGTGACGACCGAGATCTGGGTGCTCGACGTCGCCGACCCCACTGGCCAGCTCGTCTGCTTGGGCCCCCGCGAACAGGACGTCGAGTACAGCGTTGCCCACGCCCCGACCGCCAGCGACCCGCACCGCTTTGTCATCACGACCAACGCGGACGGAGCCACCGACTTCAAGGTGATGACCGCTCGCCCCGGTGAAGGGCGCGCGTCGTGGGTCGAGGTGGTGCCAACGCGGGAGGGCGTCACCGTCTCGTCCGTCGAGGCCTTCGCCAACAACCTCGTTCGATACGAACGCTCGGAAGGGCTGCGCCGCATCGTCGTCACTACGCTCGACGTCTCCGGCGCGCTCGCGCACGAGC
>JAYUDU010000516.1:0-3269 GCA_043739605.1 Acidimicrobiales bacterium
GGCACCGATGGTCGCGGCCCACTGATCTGGTCCCCCGTCTGCTCCGGTCCCGCCGTGTCCGAGCGGGAGGCCGCCAAGGACCGGTACGCCGAGGTCGCACAGGCGGTCGTTCAAGACGTCCAGGATGGTCCAGCCGCGATCGACGTACTCGTCGAATCCGGTGAAGAGACCGAGCGCGATGCCCGCGACCCCGTCGAGCGCGCCCGACCGCCGCAGCGCAGTCAGCTGCCGGTCGACCTGGCCGAGGCCGATCGTTCGCTGATCCTCCAAGAACAGGATCGCGCCGGCGAGGTCGGGAAGGCCGGATCCGATGGACCCTGCGACCTCGCGCAGGTTCCCGCCGATGAGCGGCCCGGATGCATGCCCGCTGCCGGCGATCGCTGCGGAGGTCGCGCTCGGATCGCGCCGGACGACCAACGGGTCGGTCGTCATGAGCAGCTGACGGACCGAGGCCTGCGCGTGCGCCCCGGCCAGGCAGCCATGGATGCCCGGGAGGCGGCACCGATGCCACAACGCCAGGTGCAGGTTGGTGATGTCGCTGAAGCCGACGAGCGGCTTCGGGTCTGCACGCACGGCGTCGACGTCGATGCCATCGGCGATCCGGTAGGCGCCCGCGCCGCCGCGCGTCGTGATGATCGCTCGAATGCCCGGGTCGCGGAACGCGTCGTTCAGGTCGGCGAGCCGGTTCTCGTCTCGGCCCGCCATGTACCCCCATTCGTCGAGCGCATGCCGCCCGACCTCGACGATGAGCCCCCAGCCCTCCAAGATGCGGACCGACTCGTCGACCCACGCCCGATCCGGGAAGCTCGCGGGCGAAACGAGCCGGACCCGGTCCCCCGGCACGACCACTGGCGAGACCAGCGACGCCTGGATCCCTGTCACTCAGTCATCCGGCTCAGCCTCGCCTCCGCCTCGACCTCGGTTGTCAACCCCGCCGCGACGCCGAGCACGAAGTCGACCGCTGCATCGTCATGCTCGACGACCAGCCGGAAGCCGTTCAGGGCGACGAACATTCGCAAGGTCATCCATGCCAGCCGCTTGTTCCCATCGGGCAGCGGATGGTTCTTGACGATGCGCACGACGAGCACAGCCGCCTTCTGCTGGAGCGACGGGTAGAAGTCCTCCTCTCCGTATCCAGCCTCAGGTGCGTGCAATGCAGAATCGAGCAACTCGACCCTGCTCACGCGGACGAGGGTCGACGCCTCAATGCCCGTGACGCTTTCAGCAATGATGAGGGCCTCAGCCAGCGTGACGTACCTGACGTCGGGTCACTGCGCGAGGCGGTCAAGGATGCCGGCGTCGCGCTCGACCATCCCGTGCAGGACAGACATGAAGGTGTCGTCGGAGCGGACGCGGTCGATCTCCACCTCGAGCGATTCGACGATCAACGCGTTCACGCTGATCCCCTTGCCTCGAGCAACGACCTCGGCGGCCTCCGCCAACTCTTCAGGAAGCCTGACCGTTGTCGCATGGCGTGAAGTCATGACACCATGCTACCTGAAGCGGACGGGGTTGCGGTTCGAATGGACGGCGAGGCGTGAGCACCTCTGCCACGGGCGCGCGCCCGAACCGGCAAGATGGGGTGATGGCTGACCGCACACTCACCCTGATGGCCGTGCACGCGCACCCAGACGACGAGGCGTCGAGCACGGGTGGGGTGCTGGCCCGGTACTCGGCCGCCGGCATCCGGACCGTGGTGGTCACGTGCACCAACGGCGAGTACGGCGACGGGCCAGGCGGGGTGAAGCCGGGCGACGAGGGCCACGATCCTGACGAGGTGAAGCGCACGAGGCTCGCAGAGCTCGACGACGCCTGCGCGATCCTCGGCGTCACCCACCTCGAGCTGCTCGGGTACACCGACTCGGGCATGGTCGACTGGCAGTACAAGGAGCACGAGCGGGCGTTCTGCCAGGTGCCGATGGAGGAATCGACCGCTCGACTGGTCGAGCTGTTCGAGCGCTACCAGCCGGACGTCGTCGTCACCTACGACCACGACGGCGCCTACGACCACCCCGACCACGTGCGGGCGAGCCTCATCACCATGGCCGCGGTCGAGCAGACCAACATCCCGCAGAAGGCGTACTTCACCGGCATGCGCCGCGGCCGCTGGGACGAGGTGCGAAGGATCATGGAGGAGCAGGGCATCGAGGTGCCGCCGGCGCCGCCGCGCAGCAAGGAGTGGGAGAAGCGGGTTGCGGCGATGGAGGCGAAGATCACCACCACGATCGACGTCTCCGACCTCATCGACGCGAAGCGCACCGCGCTCGGGGCGCACGTCAGCCAGATGCAGGGCGGCTTCTGGGGCAAGATGCCCGAGGAGGCGTACGCCCACATCTTCGGGTCAGAGAGCTTCGTCCGCGTCGTCGATCGCACCGGTGCCGACCTCCCCGAAGACGACCTCTTCGCCGGCATCGCCTGAGCGCTGCCCGCTGATCAGCGGACGGTCGAGAACCTCGACTGGCGCTGGTAGCTGGCGATCGTGAGGCGAGCGAGCTCATCGATGAGCGCGCCGTACGACGGGCCGGATGCCTGCCACAGCCTGGGGCCCATCGAGATCGCAGTAAACCCTGGGATGGCGTTCAGTTCGTTGCACACGAAGCCCCGGCCACCGGTCGCGCGGTCTTCGTAGAAGAAGTCGCACCTCGCAATGCCATCCTCACGGGACCGAGCCGCGCGGCACGACCCATCGCGTCGGCTGCGCCGTCACCGCCGCGATCGCCTCAAAGTCGGCGTCGTAGTGCAACACGGTGGCCCCGTAGTGCTCCGCGATCGCGGCCGTGAGCAGGTCGACGACGCCTGCCGCCCGGTGCTGACTCGTCACGGCCATCCGGGCCTGGACCGCGGCGGCACGTCGGCCGATTGCTTCGCGCAACGGCAGGTCGATCAGTCCCTCAGACCGGGCCGCGGCGATCGTGGCGTGGTCACTCGGACTCCGCGCGGAGTAGAGCACCTCGAGGTCGATCGTGACGCACCGCGCCAGAAGGCCTTCTCGTCCGAGGCGGCGCAGCTCCGCTTCGACCGCAGGCAGCCGGACGCGGGCGATCGCGCTGGTGTCAGCCAGGAACAGCCCGGCCGGGATCATCGGCGCGCTGCGGCGCGGATCTTGGGATCTGCGAGATCGGGCGTGCCCCAGATGAGCGGCTCGTCGAACGCCGCCTCGCGGCGTCGACGCTCGGCCACAAACGCGAGCGCGGCGTTGACGGTGTCGAGCTTGGAGGCAGTCCCGAGCTCGCGAGCCGCGCGATCGAGCAGCTCATCGTCGATATCGA
>JAYUDU010000517.1:0-3255 GCA_043739605.1 Acidimicrobiales bacterium
GCGGGCGGTGGCGACCCGGTGCTGGCCACGTTCGACGCCATCGCCGAATGGGTCACCACACCCGGATACCGCGGCTGCGCGTTCATCAACTCACTCGCCGAGACGAGCGAGATCGACGACTCCCATCGCACGGTCATCGCGGCCCACAAGCGCGATCTCGTCGAGCATCTTGCCCGCCTCATCGCAAGGGGCCATCCCAACGCACCGTCGTGGTTCCCCGCCGCGCTTGCCGTCATCGTCGATGGAGCGATCGTGCAGTGCACCATCTTCGCCGGCACCGACCCTCTCGACGCCGCCCGATTCGCTGTCCACCAACTCCTCGAAACGATCCCGACATGACCCTCACTGTCGGCGCCCTGTGGCGCTACCCCGTCAAGACCCTCTCAGGCGAACGCCTCGACATCGCCGAGCTCACCACCAACGGCATCGTCGGCGACCGCGTCGTTCACGTACGGGGGCCGGAGGGCGTGCGCACCTCTCGACGTCACCACAATCTCATCGGCCTCCACGCCACACTCGGACCCGACGGCGAACCCCTCGTCGACGGGCTGCCCTGGGCCTCGCCGGAGGTGCTCTCGCGTGTTCGCGCCGCAGCCGGACCCGACGCGATGCTCGCCCGCTACGACGGCCCTGAGCGTTTCGACGTCCTCCCCCTGCTGGTCGCCACCGACGGTGCTGTGGCCGCGTTCGGTCGCGATGTCCGCCGGCTGCGACCGAACATCGTCATCGACGGCGTCGACGGCATCGACGAGTTCGGTTGGCCTGGCGCGGAGCTCCACATCGGCGACGTCGTCATCGCGCTCGACTCTCGTCGCGGTCGCTGCCCGATGACCACCGTCGATCCCGACACCCTCGAGGTCGACCGTGGCGTCTTGAAGGACATCATCGCCCGCTTCGACGGGAAGCTCGCCCTCAACGCCGAGGTCCTCCGCCCCGGCACCATCCGCGTCGGCGACCCCGTGGACCTCGTGCGGTCGGCGGCGACGCTGAGCGGAGTGCAGTGACCCGTCGGACACGGTCGCGCGACGCCTCCGGGTCAGTGCTGGTCGCCGATCCATCTGTCGACGAGCAGCCACTGTTCGTCGAGCCATGCGATGCGTTCGGCATCACCGGTTGGGATCTGGTCGACGGGGATTCGCCATGCCGTGATCCGGATCGGGTCGCGGAGGGGGACGGCTTTGGCGAGGTCGGTAAGCGATCCGAATTGGTCGAGTCTGCGGTGGGAGATAACCACGACGTCGGCGGGGACGCTGTCGACGAGAGCCAGCACACCGCCTGGTCGCGGCGGCAGGACGTGGCCGAGTGATGCCAGTCGCGCCGCACGTTCGGGGTTCTCGGCTGCAAGGCGCGCGGTGACTCGTTCGAGTCGGTCCGGGCGGCAGAGGCGGCCTTCGGGGAAGATGACGACAGCGGACGCCGAGTCGACGTTCTCGCCGATGTCGCGGATCATCGCGATCGCTTCGGGGCCGTTGTCGCGTGGGATGAACACTGAGCCTGTTCTGGCGTAGATGAGGTCGAAGCCGGGGTCGGCGAGCAGTTCGGCCATGATCACCCCGCGGCTGCGGTAGCCGAGGCGTTGGTAGAGCAACGTGGACAGCGAGGCGTCGACGATGTTGACGAGTCGGCAGAGCACGGTGACCGGGCCGGGGGCGAGCGCCGCCATCGAGGCCGGGTCGATGTCGAGGCGGAGGCCGAGGAGTCGTTCGGCGCGTCGGGCGAGGACGGCGATCGACCAGTGCTGCAGCCGTCGTGACGGGCGATCGATGTCGGCGTGTCGAGGCGGGGGCCAAAGCCTGCCATGACCCAGTAGACGGGTGCGAGCAGGATCTCGGCGCTGTCGTTGATCCCGTACCGGAGCAGGACCAGCGCCACTCGGACCGTAGGGAAACGGACACGTCGCTTGGCGAGGTCGACGACGGCCGCCACAGCGATGATCGCCGGGCTGGCGAGCACGCCGACGACCGTGACCGCGAGCATCAGCGGGATCGTGCGAGCGCGTCGCTTCCACCGTGGCGCCGGCGGCCCGGCGCTGATCACGTCGGGGTGTCGCCGGCGGCGAGGTCTGCGGCGAGGGCGTGCAGCCGTTGCAGGGGTTCGGCGGGCATCGGGGTAGAGGTCTCGGCGAGTGCCGCCTTGAGGCGTCGGTAGTCGTTGGCGGTCAGTCCGCAGCGGCGGCGGGCGTGGAGGTGGCTGGACACCTTCGCGGCTGAGCCTGGGTCGGGGCCGTCGTCGAGGTAGGTCTGGATCTGTCGGCCGATCTCGATGCAGCGGGAGCCGCCTTTGCGTCGGAACATGTCGAGCATGGCGTGGGGTGTCACCGGGGTTCGCTCCGGAAGTCAGGGTGGTGCGCAAGGTGGGCGCGCATGCGGTGGCGGGCTCGGTGGAGGCGGCTCATGACGGTGCCGGCGGGGATGCCGAGCGCGGCGGCGGCTTCGTCGTAGGTGAGGCCGTCGACACTCTCGAGGCGGACCTCTTGGAGATGCCGTGGAGAGAGGCGCGCGAGTGCATCGGCGATCCATGGTGCCGGCGCCCGGTAGCTGCGACGTCTTCGGCGCTCGGCGAGGGTGCGTTGCGCCGGTCGGCAACGCCCTCGAGATCGGTGGCATCGTGAAGGAGACCGGATCGTTGCCGGCGATGCCGGTTGATGTTGGCGTTGCGCATGATGGTGAGCAGCCAGGCCCGCGGGTAGGTGCCGTCGAAGCCGTCGAGTCCCTTGAAGGCGCGGATGAGGGTGTCCTGGACGAGGTCCTCGGCGTCATGGGGGTTCCGGCACAACGAGCCAGCGACCCGCAGCAGCACGGGAAGATGGGGTCCGACGAACGCGTCGAACGACCTCGCCGGGGCCGGCGGGGTTGGGTTCGTGTCGTTGGTCTGTGCCTCGTCGGACATTGCGTCCAAGTCGCCTCCTTCGAGGTACAGACCCGGTCAGCGGTCGGATCCTTCCATCTGATTTTCGAATGCATTCCGATGGAAGGGTGAGCACGGTCGGTGGGTTCCGGTGCGGTTCGTCCACGGTGGGCGGACCCAGCGAAAGGGACCCTTCATGTCGACGTCGACCACAGCCCAACCCGTCAAGGCGATTGTGCCTGAGGGAGTGTCGGCGGGATGATCGCTCGCGCCTCGGTGCAATCGGCGATCGACGCCGGCCCAGTTCCGGCCGACGTGTGGCCGCAGCGGTCCAAGACGCGAGTGCGCCGAAAGGTCGCCCGAACACGGCGGAGCGTCGACGTGCGTGCGCTTCCAGGCCCAGCCGCG
>JAYUDU010000518.1:0-8335 GCA_043739605.1 Acidimicrobiales bacterium
GTATCTATCGCCAGGGCGTTCGTCAACCGCCCACTCATCCTGCTGGCCGACGAGCCCACCGGCAACCTCGACCCCACCACGACCATCGGCATCATGCGCCTCCTCGATCGCATCAACCGGACGGGGACGACGGTGTTGATGGCCACCCACGACCAGGGCATCGTCGACCAGATGCGCCGCCGCGTCATCGAGCTCGACCGCGGCTCGATCATTCGTGACCAGGTGCGGGGCGTGTACGGCTACGACGCCGGCGCGGCCGGCGCCGCCATGCTGCCCGCCGAACTCGACGACGCCTGAACCGATAAGGAAAGAGAGCACCATGGCGCTATCGCCCGGGTACGTGGCCAGGGAGACCTGGACCAACCTTCGCCGCAACCTCCTCATGACCGTTGCCGCTGTCGTCACCATGTCGGTGGCGCTCCTCGTCGGCGGCTCTGCGCTGTTGTGGCGCCAGGGCGTCAACAAGCAGACGACGCAGTGGCGCGGCGGCATCGAGTTGGCCATCTTCATGCAACCGACGGCGACGGACACCCAGCTCCAAGCCGTGAATGCAGAGCTCGACGCGTTGCCGGAGGTCAAGAAGTTGAGTAGCCTCAACAAGGCGCAGGCGTTCGAAGAGATGAAGCAGCTCTTCGCCAACCAGCCGGAGATCCTCCAATCGCTCGGCGTGCAAGATGCCCCGCCCAGCTTCAGGGTGGTGCCCTACAAGCCAGAACAGGTCGAGGACATCGGCGAACGGTTCAAGGACAAGCCGGGCGTCCTCGAAGTCGTCTATGCGAAGAAGACGATCGACATCCTGCTCAAGAGCACGGCAACCAAGTCCAACATCGCCCGCGTGTTGGCGGTGGCGTCGTTGCTGGCCGCAACCCTCATCATCCTCAACACCGTCCGAATGGCCATCTTCAGCCGTCGCCGTGAGGTCGCTGTCATGAAGCTCGTCGGTGCCACCAACTGGTTCATTCGCGTGCCCTTCATGCTGGAGGGGATGGTGCAGGGGCTCCTTGGCGCGTTGGGTGCGTCCATCGTCATGTTCATCTTCAAGGACCAGATCATGAGCCTCGTCAACGATGCCGCGATCTCGCAGTTCACGAGTCTCTACGCGACCACCAGTGAGACCCTCATCACGGCGTTCGTGCTCCTGTTGGTCGGTGGCTTCGTCGGCGGCGCCTCATCCGCCGTAGCCGTCCGCAGCTACCTGGACGTCTGATTCTTTGGCTGCTGGCTGTTCCAAAGGAACAGTCCGCAGCCAAGCTACGGGCACGTAGGGTGGGCCAAAGGGCCCGCAGGGGCCCGGAGGCCAACTGCGGCCCGAGCGCCAGCGAGGAACAGCCAGCAGCAAATTACCTGAGCAGGTCGGGGACTCGGTCGGCGACGGGGGCGAGGACGGCTTCGATGTCGGAGAGCGGGGCGGGTCGGAAGAGGTGAAATCCTTGGCCGATCTCGACGCCTGCGGCCTTGACGAGGTCCAGTTTCTCCTGGTCCCCGATGCCCTCGGCGACGACGCTGAGGCCGAGGTTGTGGCCGAGCTCGACGACCGTGGTCATGACAGCCCGAGCGGCCGGTGAGGTCGAGAGCTCGTGGACGAACGAGCCGTCGAGCTTGAGGGTGTCCACGGGAAGACGGGTCAGCTTCGACAGCGACGAGTACCCGGTGCCGAAGTCGTCGATGGCGATCTTCGCCCGCAGTTTGCGGAGGCGAGCGAGGCATTGCACCACCTTCGGCGTCTCATCGAACAGCAGCGTCTCCGTCACTTCGATGGTGAGGCGTGAGCCGTCGATCTTCGACGACAAGAGGGCGCCGGCGACGTCGTTGACGAGGCTCGAGGATTGCAGGTGGCGACCCGAGATGTTGACGGCGACGGAGACAGATGCACCACGGGGGGTCGACGACAGCCTCGCCAGCGCGTGGAGGGCCTCGTGCAACGCCCATCGCCCGAGATGTTCGATGAGCTCGCTCTGCTCTGCTTGGGGGATGAACTGGTCGGGCCCGAGCAGGCCGCGGGTGGGGTGCTGCCAGCGAACGAGCGCCTCGAGACTGACGATGGTGTCGCTCGCGAGGTCGACGAGCGGCTGGTAGTACAACACCAGCTCGCCCCGGTCGAGGGCCCTCCGCAACTCGATCTCCAGCTCTGCCCGCTCGTGGACTGCGGTCAACAGCTCTGACCGGAAGTGCTCGACCCGGCCCTTGCCCTGTTGCTTGCCGGAGTACATCGCGAGGTCGGCGTTGCGAAGGAGGTCGTCGCCGGTCGCAGCCCACGCGTCGGACAGGGCGATGCCGAGGCTCGCCCTCGTCGACACGTTCTGGCCGCCGACGTTGTACGGCAGGGCGAGGTCGTGGACGATGCGATTGCCGACGGCGCCGATGGTCGTGCCGTCGTCGACGTCCTCGAGCAGCACCGCGAACTCGACGCCGCCGAGGCGAGCGACGATGTCTTGGGGCCGCACGGACGCGACGAGCCGGCGCGACACCTCGCACAGGAGCGCATCGCCGGCGGGGTGTCCGAGGCTGTCGTTGACCAGTTTGAAGCCGTCGAGGTCGAGGTAGATGAGGCCGACGGTGCGGCCGTGGTCACGGGCGTCGCCCATGGCTTGCTCGAGGCGGTCGATGAGGAACATGCGGTTGGCCAAGCCGGTGAGGTGATCGTTGAACGCCGCGTCGTAGAGTCGTGCTTCCAGCTCGCGTCGGTCACTGACGTCTCGCAGGTTGCACACGACGCCCCCGACCTCTGGGTCATCGAGGAGGTTGACGACGGAGATGTCCATCGGACGCCGCAGGCCCTGCGCGTCGATCACCTCGCACGCGATTGCAAACGTGAAGCCTGGGTCTTCGACGATCTGCAGGGCTCCTTCGAGGACCTGGTGCTGGTCTTCGGGGACGACGAGGTCGAGGAACGACAACCCCTGGATGCGGGCCGGGTCGTGGCCGAGCACCCGCTCGATCGACTCTGAGACGTGGGCGAGCAGCCCGGCTGCGTCGATCACGACGACGATGTCGGACGAGTTCTGGACCAGCGTCCGGAAGTAGTGCTCCGTCGCGGCGATGGCTGCGACCCGCTCATCGACGCGGTCCTCGAGCTCTTGATGGAGAACGGTGTTGTCCTTCACGAGCACCATCTGGCGGGCGAGCATCATGGCGCCGATCCCCGCGCCGATGCAGATGAGGCCCGTCGTCATTTCGCCCAGGTACACCACGACGCAGGAGACGAGGAGGGCGAACATCGTCGCCACCGCCGGGGCACTGAGGGCGACGATGCTCTCGCGGGTGGCGGGCGCGCTGTCGAGGGCGTCCTCGGGTTGCTCCATCGCCGCTCCGACATCGATGTCGGCGATGGCACCAAAACCCACGCACACCGCGCCGAGACCAGCGAGGGTCGAGCTGAGTGCCGCGGTGCGGGCGATGCCCCCGATGGCAAGGCGCGCCTCCACATAGCCAGCGGCAAGCATCGACGCGGCGGCGATGCCGGTCCACCCAAGGCTGATCCTGAGCGCGGCAGGTGCGACGGCGACGAGCTGGAAGAGCAGCGTGATGACGCCCGCAATCGCGATCGTGCCGAGGATCGTCACGGCGATCGCGCCTCTGGAGAGGTTCTCGAGGACCCGGCCTTGGCGCAGCACCGTTGCCCACGCGATGTCGACGACGGCGGCCCCGACGATGAGCGCGTCGAGCGCAGAGCGGTTGCGGGTCTCGACCAGGCTCGCGGGGGTCGCGGCGCGCAGGCCGGCGGCGAACAGGACGAGGCCGACGACGCGCAGCATCTGCGCGGGGCCACCGAGGCCGGCAGGCTCGCCCGCGAGCACCTCGTTCGCGAAGCCGGCGACGCCGGAGAGTGCGAACGAGGCGCAGCCGAAGCTGGCGAGACGCCATGACCGCATGCTCTGGGGAGTCCTTGCGGCGGCGCTTGTGCGCATCGCGGCGCCGCACGCCAACGCCCCCGCGAACGCGAGGAGGAGGTCACCCGCGACTGCGGTCGCGGGGCTGCCGATCGGGCGCGCCGCGGACGCGGTCGCGGCGACGGAGATGGCGACGGCCGCGCAGATTGCTGCTACGCCACGCACCGGGAGTGCACCCTCACTCATCGTCACAAAAGAGTACTCGGTCATGCGAGTCCGCGACTGAAGCCCGCACTGATCGAACGGGGAGACTCGTTGTGCGTGGTTGCGAGCCAGCGCGAGGTCGTTGATGAGAACGCGTGTCGGGCGGTACGGTCAGCCAGGCCGGGGCGTCAAACGGGCGCAACCCTCAAGCGCCATGAAGGCGGCGTGGGCGGTCGTTGCTTCGGTGCCGGCCAGCGCGCGAGGTAGCTGACCGACGATCTTGGCGGGGCTCCATCGCCAATCGACGACGTTGCGTCCCTGCACTTGGAGTGCGAGCACGCCGGTCTCCGTTCCAGGGCCACCCGACGCGTAGAACGCGAAGTTGCCGAGGCCGTAGGCGACGAAGGTGTGGCCGGCAAACCCCGCGCCGAGAAGTCGGTGGGCGTGCGACCCGACGACGACGTCTGCGCCGGCGTCGGCGAGGGCCTGCTCAAGCGGTGGTTGGTCGGCGTTCGGGCAGGTCTGGCCCTCGGTCCCCCAATGCAAGAAGACCACGACGGTGTCAGCGATGGCGCGTGCGGCGCGCACGGCCTCGACGAGGCGGTCGAGCCGCTTCGCCGACGCCAGCCCCGGCTTGGCTGGGCCTGCGGTCCACGCCGCGACCAGGTTGGCATCGAGCACCTGGGTTGCTGCGATCACCGCGACGCGCTGGCCCCGGATGGTCGCGATGTACGGCGCATATGCCTGGTCCTCGTCGCGCCCGATGCCGATGACAGGGAAGTGCGCGGCGGCCGCCGCGTCGAGGGAGTCCGCAAGGCCGACCATGCCATAGTCCATCCCATGGTTGTTGGCCATCGACACCACGTCGATGCCACTGGCGGCCAGCGCTCCGAACGCTGCCGCGGGCGCTCTGAAGTGGAACTGCTTGCCGGGAGCCGGGTCGCCGCGCCCAGTCACCGCGGTCTCAAGGTTGGCGACCGTCAGATCCGGCTCTGAGAGCAACGACTGCACGCCCGCCAAGGGCTTGGACGGTCCCGCGTCGAGTGCGGTGCGCAGGCCCTTCTCGAAGTGGATGTCGCCCGCGAACGCGATCGTGATCGGTCCGCCGGTAGCCGCTGGGGACGACGGTGCCAGGGCGCCGGCTGCCGTGGTCGACGATGTCGAGGGTTGGCGAGACTCGACGGCCGACCCTCGCGGTGGCGCGGTCGGGACCGTCGGCTTCGCGGTCTTCGGGGGGGTCGTCGATGCGAGGCGGTGGCCGCCGCGGGGTACGACGGCGATGGTGGCAAGGACGATCGCGATCATCGCTCCGCACAGGGCAAGGAGCGCCCAACGCGAAGCGGGAGGCCTGGTTCGACGAGCGCCGGAGAGGTGGCGCGGACCGCGCGCCACTTCCGCGGACTGCTGCGCCGTCGGAGCCGGCTCCGCGACCCCTTCGCCTGTCTCGTCCCGCATCGCCCACATCGTGTCATCCCGGCCAGGCTTGCGGTGGCGACACCTCGTTCCCCGCTGCGGTCCGCCGTGCGCCGAGTTACATTCCGAACGTGTTCGATGGCCGCATTTGGCACGGGGCTCTCGGTGCCCGCGTCTCGGTGCGGGGCCCCGCGATGCACGTTGAGCGGCGGGTCGTCGAGGCCGAGATCATCTGGGCGGGGATGCGTCGGCTCGTCGAGGGCTTCCGAGCTGGCGGGCTGCAACCGGGGGAGCGGATCGTCGTGGCGCTTCAACCCGGGCCGACGATGCTGGCCGCGATCGGTGCTGCCATGTGGGAGGACCTCACCATCGTGCCCGCCGCGCCGGACGACGCCGTAGCGACCGCGCAGATGGCCGACGCCTCGATGGTGCTGGTTGCGGATGGAGACGCATCCTGCGAAGGCGCGCTTCACCTCGTGTGGGACGACCCGCTCGGTGGGCCCGACCCTGCGAACGCCGCTGCGTGGCGCGCTGCTCGCATTCCGGCGAAGCAGCCTCCAACGCCGGCGGCACGACTCGTTGTTCCGGCGTCGGGCGGTGAAGGGGCGGTCGCCCTCTCCGACGACAACCTGCTCGTCGTCCTTGAGGCGCTTGGCGCGACGCTCGACATCGCCGGACGCCGCTGGCTGTCGACACTTGCATGGCACACCGCAGAAGGCATCGCGCTTGAGGTGTTGCCGGCATTGCTGCTGCTCGGCGAGCTCGTCCGACCGTCGGGGACGCCGGGCGAAGCAGAACGTTGGGCAGATGCCGTTGCTGGCGAGCTGGCGCGCACGGAGCCAGTCGGGCTCGTGGCCACGGTGCCGATGCTGCGGACCTTGATCGAGCGTTCGGGCATCGGAGCGCTCGCCAACCTCGATGATGGGCTGGTCATCGGGCCCGGGGTGGACGAGGCGCTGGCCGCGCACCTCGCGACCACGCGGCTGCGGGCGTCGCGAGGTGCCGCCGAGCTGTCGGGTCTGGTGACCGTCGGCGAGCGGGGCACCTGGCGAGCCGGTCTGGCGGGGCGAGCGATGACGTGCGTCGCAACGAGTGACGGTGCGGGTGGTCTGAACATCAGCGGCCGAGCGCTGGCGCTGGGTACGTTCGACGAGGGCAGACTTGTCGTGCTCGACCCGAGGCGCTCGGTGGCGGCCCGGTTCATATGATGCGCCGCGCCACGCGTGGAAGCAGGCGAAGCCTGCGACCACGGTGTGTTCTCGGTGGAGGTGCGGGGATGGCACTCCTACTCGGGTCGACCGGACAGCAGACCGCCGTCGCCGCAACGACCGTGCGGTACCAACGAGACCGTGGAAGCAGGCGAAGCCTGCGACCACGGTGTGTTCTCGGTGGAGGTGCCCGGAATCGAACCGGGGTCCTTCAGCGTGTTGACGGTGCTTCTCCGGGCGCAGCCACAGTTCTGGTCTCGGGCCCACCGTCCGCCTGCGGCAGCGTCGATGGGCCCCAGCCGGGGGAGATGTCCTTCGGGGCCTCCTGGCGGCAGCCCGTGAAGTAAGCCCCACTAGATGGCGTTCCGATTCCACCCGCAGGGCTGGGGTGGGAGGACCGTCGCTACCTGTTAGGCGGCGAGTGCGAGCTTGGGCTCGGCAATTGTTTTTGTTTTCCGACTCTTTAACGTGGTTTCGGAGACCACGGCCCGCTTCCCCCGCCTCGACGACCAAAGTCGAAGCCAGATCACCCCCGTGGTTTCCCAAGAGGAGGTCTGAAAGGAGCCGCGTGTGAGCGACTTGTCAAAGAACAACGGCGCAAGCGCCGGGACATCAACGGTAGCGCACTCAGCCGTCCCTGCCGGCGCGCCGTTCGCGGGCTTGGTCGCGGTCGACGTCGCGCGCCGCGATCGCGTGGCGCTTGTCGTGGTTCTTGCGGCCGCGGGCAAGGCCGATCTCGCACTTCACCCGGCCCTCCTTGAAGTACAGGGCGAGTGGCACAAGCGTGAGGCCGTCCTGCGCGACGCGGGCGCCAAGATCCGCGATCTCGCGGCTGTGCATGAGGAGCTTGCGGGCGCGATCAGGATCGACTGCACCGAAGCCCACCGCGTACTTCCACGGCGAGATGTGGACGCCGTGAAGCCAGCACTCGCCCCGCTCGACCCTCGCGTGCGCGTCGCGCAGCTGCACCTGGCCGTCTCGAATCGACTTCACCTCTGCGCCGGCGAGGACGAGCCCAGCCTCGACGCGCTCCAAGATATCGAAGTCGTGCCTCGCCTTGCGGTTGGCGATGACCATGGAGCCGGCCGCAGCCATCGATCGGGGCTTGGGCGGCATGACGCTGAGGTTAGGTCCACTCCTGGGTCAGTCCAACCCGGTTCGCCGCTAGGAGGCCCAGCGGTAGATGCCCTCGGGTGCGGTGTACAGGATCGCTTCGATGTGACGTTCCCCGGCGATGAGGTAGTGGACGTTGCCGCTGATGCACGTCCCTGCGGGCACCCTGACGTCGCGGCCGAGGTTCCCCTTGCGGATCTCGGGGGTTGCGGGATCCCAGGAGACGAAGCCCTCGCCCGGCACCTCGACCTTGAAGCGCGACGGATCGACACCGCTGGTGATGTCGGCAGACTTCGGTGCACAGAACCTGACAGTCATGTAGGCGAACACCGAGCCCGAGGGTGGCTTGGCGACGTCCTTGGGCACCGCAAGCCCCGCCTTGGCATACGACGCGGCGACCGTCGCGCCGCCGACGAGGGTGTGCCGCTCGCCCGCGCTGATGTACGCAGAGGCAGTCGTGGGAGGCGAACCCGGGGGTGAGGTGATGGGCGCGCCGCGAACGGTCGAGCTCGGGCCATCGCCCGCTGGGCGCGTCGTTGGTGTCACCGCCGGTGAGCCGCCGGTGCA
>JAYUDU010000519.1:0-8334 GCA_043739605.1 Acidimicrobiales bacterium
GCCGGCGGCTTCCTCGAGGCGAACCTGGCACGCCATCGCGCCGAACGATCGCTCCGTCGGGTGTGCGCCACGTCACCGCGATGAAGGATCGGTGGCCAGGGCCTCGTCCACCGCCTGGGACCAGCGGAGGTTCTCTCGGCCAGAGCCCTTCTTCCAATAGACCAGCCAGCACGCGGCCTCATGCGCGGACCGGGCTGAAAGCCAGCGGCCGAAGGCTGCCGCGTCGGCCGGGCAGATGACCGGCGTAGGATCGTCGGGGGCGAGCCCGGCATCCACCGCCACGGTGACCTCGACGTCGGCGCAGGCGTACTCGAATCGTCGAGCCGTCATCAGGTGACCGCGGTGAGATCGATGTGAATGGCTGCAGCCATGCGAGCAGCTACGGCCCTCGCCTCCTGCACATCGTCGGCGGCGGCGATGCACACCGCGAGCCGCCGCTTCCCCTGGCACACCGGCTTGCCAAACAGGCGTATCTGGCTTTCCGGCTCGGCCAACGCCTCGGCGAGCCCGTCGAAGACGGGAACTCCATCGCCGTGGCCGAGCAGCGGCACCGAGGCTGCGGGCCGCAGCAACCGGATGGGGGGCACCGGCCAGCCGAGGATGGCCCGTACATGGAGGGCAAACTCGCTGAGGCTCTGGCTGGCGAGCGTGACCAGGCCGGTATCGTGCGGACGCGGGCTGACCTCGCTGAAGATGACGTCATCGCCGCGCACGAACAGCTCAACGCCGAAGATGCCGTGGCCACCGAGGCCGAGCACGACCCCCTTGGCGATCTCCTGGGCACGCTCCCAAGCCGCCTCGCTCATGGCCGCCGGCTGCCAGGACTCTCGGTAGTCGCCGTCGATCTGCACGTGGCCGATCGGCGGGCAGCACTGGATCCCGTTCACCGCCGACACCGTGAGCACGGTGATCTCGTAGTCGAAGTCGACGAAACCCTCGACGATGCACCGACCACCACCGGCGCGCCCACCTTCTTGGGCGTACGCCCACGCTGCGCCGACATCGCCGGCGCCGCGAACGACACTCTGGCCCTTGCCGCTCGACGACATGATCGGCTTGACCACCACCGGCATGCCGAGCTCGTCCAGGGCACCGACCAGCTCGGCCTCGGTCGACACGAAGCGGAAGGGCGAGGTGGGCAGGCCCAGCTCCTCGGCGGCGAACCGGCGAATGCCCTCGCGGTTCATGGTGAGGTTGGCGGCGCGCGCGGTCGGCACGATGTGCACGCCCTCCGCCTCCAGCTCCAGCAGCGTCGCCGTTGCGATCGCCTCGATCTCTGGTACGACGAGGTGCGGTCGCTCAAGCTCGATGACGCGGCGAAGCTCTGCGGCGTCGAGCATGGAGAACACGTGGCCGCGGTGAGCGACCTGCATGGCCGGTGCGTTCGGGTAGCGATCGCAGGCGATGACCTCGCACCCCAGGCGCTGCAGCTCGATGGCGACCTCCTTGCCCAGCTCGCCAGAGCCGAGGAGGAGCACGCGGGTGGCCGACGAGGTGAGGGGGGTGCCGATCGCCATCGCCCGGTCGTACCACGTCCACGCCGCCATCGCCGCCGCCCTACCCTGCCGCCGTGCCCCTGGACCCCACCCGCCTGCGCTCGCGCTCGAGGATGCGCACCAGAGCGCTCGGCTTCCCCGATCCGCCAGGCAGCTACCCGAGCCTGTTCGACCAGGACGAGGGCTACCACCTGCGGCCCGCCCGGGAGATCCAAAACCGAGCAGCCGTGTTGAACATCGTCGTGGCGCGAACGTTCGGGATGCCCGCGTCGCTCGGCAAGCACTGGGTCGCCGACAACGGGCTGGTCGGGGCGCTCAGCCCCATCGAGGCCGAGCTCATGGACGATGCCGATGCGTCGAAGCCGCGCTTCCAGGCGCAGATCGAGGCCCTGTGGGCGCTGACGTGGGTGCTCGGACTCACGCCGTCGTTGGACCCGACGGCGTACTGCGAGGCCTCGCTCTCAGAGTCGTTGCCAGACCTCCGCACGGGAGCGGGCGTCGAAGCGTGGCGCGGCCGACTCGGCCCAATCCGCAACGCAGATGACGTGATGACAGAGCTCGACTTGCTGTACTGCCTGACGTGGGGTCTCGCCGAAGCCAACCTCCACGGCACCGAGCCACCGGGAACGGTCGAGCAGTACATCCATTGGGAGCGTCGTCGTGCGCTCGAGTGGGTGCTCGTCGAGCGCGGCTACGGCGCCACGGAGTGGGACCACATCGACGTGTCGACCTGAGGGTGACGTTTCCGCGAGACTCAACCCATGCCGAGCGACACCGGACCGAACGCTGGCCTGCATGGAGCGGAGCGCAACGCAGCAAGCGCACGGCGCTCTGAGATCAGCGCTCGCCACCTCCGCCCCCAACCCGACCGACCGGCGTCGAGCACCCGGGGCGTCCACCACATCGCCCTCCTGTGCGCCGATGTCGAGCGCACCGTCGAGTTCTATCAAGGGCTCCTGGAGATGCCGCTGACCGAGATGTTCGAGAACCGTGACTACGGAGGATCGACCCACTTCTTCTTCGACATCGGCAACGGCAACGCCCTGGCATTCTTCGATCTGCCCGGACTGGGGCTTGACCACTATGCCGAGGTGCTCGGGGGGTTGCACCACATCGCCATCTCTGTCGAGCCAACGCGCTGGGCGCACCTCAAGGACAAGCTCGATGCGCACGGCGTTGCGTACGCCCACATCGATGGTTCGTCGATCTACTTCCTTGATCCGGATGGCGCCCGTCTTGAGCTCATCAGCGATCCCCTCGGCATGATGTATGGCCAGCCGGTCATCTGACAGCCGGCAGCAGTTCCAGTGCATCGAGGTCGATGATGGCCCGGGTGGCACGACCAAGAATGATGCGCAACAACTCTCGGCTGCGGTCGGGAAGCGCATCCCATGCTTGGAATGAGCTGACGCCATAGATGAAGCAGTGCATGACGGCCACCTTGGCCTGGCGTCGGATGTCGTCGATCGATCGGTCGACACCACCGGCAGAGAGGCTCTTCGTGTAGTGCTCGAACAGTTCGTCTTCGCGGCCGTGTCGCAGCTCTGTCGGCATCGATTGGCTCATGAAGTAGCCGAGGTCGTACGAGCCTGCGCCCGTCCCCATGATCTGGAAGTCGATGACGACGACCTCACCGTCGTCGAAGAAGAGGTTGTCCAGTCGCCAATCGCCGTGGAGCAGCGTCGAGGGTTGATCGAGGTTGGACAAGAACCACGGAACGAGGTCACCCCACCGGTCGCCGAACGCCACGATCTCGGGCGGGAGGATGTCGCCTGCGTGTTCCTTGGCGCCGGGCCAACCCCCCGCGAACACCTGAGGCAGCGCGGCGCGGTACATCGGGCTGTCGATGGGGATGAACGTCGTGCGAAGGTCGTCGAGGAGCGGCGATTCGTGCCACTGCGCGTGAAAGCGGGCGAGCCCGTCGATGGCGACAAGCGCGTCGTCCCAACCGACGCCAGCGCGCTGGTCGTTCTCGCCGAGCGCGCTGAGGTCCTCCATGACGATCACGAAGTCTGTGGAGTCGTCGGCCATGACTGCGAGGTGGGCGACCGCGGTGCGGAACGTCGCAGTGACCGCAAGGTCGTTGTAGAAGCGGATCTCACGTGGATACAGGCCAAGGGCGTCGGCTGTGCCGCGTTGGAGAGGGTCACTCGTCGGAAGCTTGACGATGAGGCTCGTCGGCCCAGCCGGACCGCCTTCGTAGGTGGGCGTCACCTTGTAGAGGAGGCTCAGCAGGCCAGCACCCACGGCGAACGGGGCCGACGGCGCCGCGCTGACTGCGGTCACCTCGTCGATGGCGCCGCTCCCCCGCAGCACGGAGGTGAGCCAGTCGGGCGTCACCTCATCGATGCTGCGCACAAGTTGGCTGGTGTGTCGTTCGTTGGTCATTCGTCCCCCCGGTCGAAGTTGGTGAGGTGCATCGTTGCAGCATCCGCGACCGGGATGCGACCGGATGACCGGTCAACGAACGCTGAACACCCCGAAGTCGCTCGCGATGGCAGCGAGCGCCTCGTGGGAAGCATCTTTTGCTACGCCATCGGATGAGCACCCGAGCTCCGCCGACGCCCCCGGGCGCCGTCTTGGCTCCCGGGGGCGTCGAAGTGGATCAGATCATCTCCTTGGCCGCGAGGGCGGCGCAGCACGTCTGCACGATGCGACCGGCGACGAGGTACGGGTCGGCATTGGCGTTGGGACGACGGTCCTCGATGTAGCCCTTCTTGTCGACCTCGACCTGCCACGGGATGCGCACCGAAGCGCCCCGGTTTGACACGCCGTAGGAGTAGACGTTGTACGGGGCCGTCTCGTGCTTACCCGTCAGGCGAGCCTCGATGCCGTCGCCGTACACGGCGACGTGCTCTTCGACAACATCGGCCAGCGACTCGCAAGCCGCGATGATGGGGTCGTAGCCCTCGCGCATGGCCTTGGTGGAGAAGTTGGTGTGCATGCCGGCGCCGTTCCAGTCGCCCTTGGCGGGCTTGGCGTCGAGGGTAGCGTTGATGCCGAAGTCCTCGCCGAGGCGGTAGAGCAGCCAGCGAGCGACCCACATGTGGTCACCGACCTCGACCGTGCCGGCCGGGCCGATCTGGAACTCCCACTGACCGGGCATGACCTCGGCGTTGATGCCGGAGATGGCAAGGCCGGCGTCGATGCACGCCTGCATGTGGGCCTCGACGAGCGGACGGCCCGAGATCTCGTCGGCACCAACGCCGCAGTAGTACGGGCCTTGGGGGGCGGGGAAGCCGTTCTCGGGGAAGCCGAGCGGGCGGCTGCCCTGGAACAGGGTGTACTCCTGCTCGAGTCCGAACCACGACTCCTGGTTGGCGTACTGCTCCTCAAGGGCGGCAGTGGCGTGCCTGGTGTTGGTCTTGTGCGGCGTCATGTCGATGAGCAGCACCTCGCACAGCACGAGGATGTTGTCACCACCGCGAATGGGGTCGGGGCAGGTGAAGACCGGGTTCAGCACGCAGTCAGAGTTGTCGCCAGGAGCCTGGTTGGTAGACGAACCATCGAAGCCCCAGATGCCGGGCGTGTCGCCCTTTGGCATGACCTTGGTCTTCGACCGCAGCTTCGCGGTCGGCTCGCCGCCGTCGATCCAGATGTACTCGGCCATGATCGGCATTGCGCTGTGTTCCTTCGTAAGGGAGGGGACCGGCGTTCAGCCGGAGGTCAGATGCTGTCCTCGCGAGCCTCGCGAACGCCAGTTTCCTGGCCTTTTCCCATTTGTGAACGGCCTGTGAACCGGAGCGTGCCGTCGGCGAGGTCGGCGTTCGCCAACTGCGCCTTCTCTGCGGTGTAGTCGAGGCCCCACATCCATGGCTCTGCATCTCCCTGCTTCGGCATCAGGTGCAGCGACCGCATGAGGTAGCCGGGATTGAAGTTCTCCGGCGAGACCCACGGACCGAGGGGCATGTCGGCGTCTTGGGGACGCAGGGCCGGCTCCACCGTCGTTGCGCCCCGCTCCTCCATCGTCGCGAGGACGCGGCACACGAAGTCGCTGATGATGTCTGCGCGCAACGTCCAGCTGGCGCGGAAGTACCCGAACACATACGCGAGGTTGGGTAGGCCGGCGAACAGGATCCCGCGGTAGGTGACGAGGTCAGCGGGTTCGACGGTGCGGCCGTCGACGCTGAAGTCGACGTCGCCCATCACGCACAGATCGAAGCCCGTCGCGGTGATCACTACGTCGGCGTTGATGACGTCGCCGGAGCCGACCTCGATGCCCTTCTCCGTGAACCTGGTGATGGTGTCGGTGACGACAGTCACCTTCCCCTCCCGCATCTTCGTGAACATGTCGCCACCCGGCAGCACCGCGATCCGCTGCTGCCACGGGCGGTACGAGGGGCTGAAGTGCTTGTCGATGTCGACGTCGGCGGGCAGCTGTGGGCGCATCTCATCAAGCAGCATCTGACGCACCATGTCGGGCGCGGCAGTTGCCGCAGCAGTGACCATCTCTGACATCTGGACCACCTGCCGCCGCACGATCTCGTGCGTCCACTCCTCCGGCACGTCGAGCCCTCTGAGGGTGTCAGCAAGCTCGTTGGAGTTGGGGCGGGCGATGAAGAACGTCGGCGAGCGCTGCAGCATGGTCACGTGCTCCGCCTCGTCGGCGATGGCTGGGATCAAGGTCGCCGCCGTTGCACCAGACCCGATGACGACGACGCGCTTGCCGGCGAGGTCGATGTCCTCTGGCCACTCCTGAGGGTGGACGACCTCGCCCGCGAAGTCGGACAGGCCCTCCCACGTGGGTGTGTAGCCCTGGCCGTGGCGGTAGTAGCCCTGACACATCCACAAGAAGCCAGCGGTGAAGGTGCGGGCATCACCGCTGTCGAGGTCTGTCGCCGTCAGCGTCCAGCGAGCGTCTTCAGACGACCAGCTCGCGTCGGTGATGCGGTGGCGGTAGCGGATGTGGGGGGCCAGGTCGCTCTCGTCGATGACCTCGCCGAGGTAGGTGAGGATCTCGCTCGCGGTGGCGATCGGGTTGCCCTTCCACGGCTTGAACCGGTAGCCGAACGTGAACAGGTCGCTGTCGGAGCGCACGCCGGGATAGCGATGTGTCCACCACGTGCCGCCGAACGACTCAAGAGCATCGACGACGAGGAACGACGTCCCGGCGCGCTGGTGCTGGAGGTGCCAGGCGGCGCCGATGCCGGAGATCCCGGCTCCGATGATGACGACGTCGAAGTGCTCTGGTGCGGACACGGCCGCATCATCGCGGGTCGGGCGCCCTCGGCGCACCCCCGCTCGGTCACGCAACCCTGCCCCTTGGCACGACCCAGCGGGTCGATTGGCCGGTGATCGACGCCACCACGTCGAAATCGGCGTCGTCGCGGAGCACGGTCAGGCCTGCGGTCTCAGCGCACGCCGCGACGAGGAGGTCGGGCAGGGGGACCGCTCGATGGCGGCCGGAACGCGCCGGCAGAGATTGCACCTTGAGGGCCCTCGGTCGTGCGAGGAGGCGCGAACCGAGACCCTGGCGGCGAGTCCAAGCCGGCCGAACGGCCTCAGATGTCGTAGTAGAGGGCGAACTCGTAGGGGTGGGGGCGGAGGCGGAGGGCGTCGATCTCGTGCTCTCGCTTGTAGGCGATGTGCGTGTCGATGATGTCCTGGGTGAACACGCCGCCGACCTTCAAGAAGTCCTGGTCGGCCTCGAGCGCCAGCAGCGCCTCGTCGAGGCTGGCCGGCACCTGCGGGACGAGCTTGAGCTCCTCGGGCGGGAGGTCGTAGAGGTCCTTGTCGACGGGCGCGGGCGGCTCGATGCGGTTCTGGACGCCGTCGAGGCCGGCGAGCAGCATCGCCGCGAAGGCGAGGTATGGGTTCGATGAGGCGTCCGGGCACCGAAACTCGACGCGCTTGGCCTTGGGGCTCTTCTGCGCAAGTGGGATGCGGCACGAAGCCGACCGGTTCCGCTGGCTGTACACCAGGTTGACAGGGGCCTCGTAGCCAGGCACGAGGCGCTTGTACGAGTTCGTGGTGGGGTTGGTCCACGCACAGATGGCGGGAGCGTGCTTGAGCAGACCCCCGATGTACCAGCGACCGATGTCCGACAAACCCGCGTAACCGGACTCCGAATAGAAGAGCGGCTCGTCACCCTTCCAGATGCTCTGATGGGTGTGCATGCCGGAGCCGTTGTCCTCGAACAGCGGCTTGGGCATGAAGGTGACGGTCTTGCCCCAGGCGTGCGCGACATTCTTCACGACGTACTTGAACGTGACGAGCTTGTCGGCCATCGACAGCAACGTGTCGAACTTCATGCCGATCTCGCCCTGGCCACCGGAAGCAACCTCATGGTGGTGCAGCTCGACCTCGACGCCGACCCGCTCCAGCGTGAGGGCCATCTCTGAGCGCAGATCCTGGTAGTGGTCCATGGGTGGAACCGGGAAGTACCCCTGCTTCGTGCGGGGCTTGTACCCAAGGTTTGGGCCCTCATCGCGAGCGGTGTTCCAGCTGCCTTCGATGGAGTCGACCTGGTGGAACGACCGGTTTGGGCCGTATTCGAAGCGCACGTCATCGAAGATGAAGAACTCGGGCTCCGGCCCGAAGAATGCCTTGTCGGCAATGCCAGTGCTGGCCAGATACGCTTCGGCCTTCTTCGCCACAAACCGCGGATCACGGGAGTAGGACTCGCCCGTGATGGGGTCATGGACAAAGCAGTGCAGGTTGAGCGTCTTGTGGGTGCGGAACGGGTCGATGACCGCCGTGCGCGGGTTCCAGCAGATCCAGGAATCGGACATGATCCTGATCCCGGACCCGAACACGGCGGTCATCGACCCGTTCCGCACCCACAAGACGCTCAACCTGCACTGCTTTGTCCATGACCCCATCACGGGCGAGTCCTACT
>JAYUDU010000520.1:0-3249 GCA_043739605.1 Acidimicrobiales bacterium
CCGACGGCCCGCCCAACGATGTTGGCCTCAGCCAGCGGAGCGTTGAAGCACCGGGCCCGGCCATAGGCACGCTGCAGGCCGTGCGTCGTGCCAAAGACGCCACCCTTGCCCTCGACCCCCTCCAGCACCATCTCCCGCGCGTCTGCCACATCCTCGCCAAACACCCGGATGCGCTCATCGGCTCCCATGGCCTCGTGCAAGCCACGCTTGATGGCCTCACCGAAGGCAACCGTCTCGCCGTCGTTGCCCGGCTCGCCGGCCGGCGCCAGATCGTGCTCGGTCACGGCGGGCAGCACGTAGACGTGCTGCTCGATCGTCGCGGGATCGGGCCGGGCGGCCGCGAGGGCGACACGCGCCGCGTCGGCCACCGTCTCGCGGGCCTCCTCGACGATGGCATCGGCCTCGACGGCGCCAAGCACGCCGGCCGCCAACAGCAACGACCGCATCCGGAGCAGCGGATCGCGCAGCGCCTCTGCGTGCAGCTCGTCTGCGCTTCTGTACTTGGCTTGGGTGTCGGCGGCAGAGTGGCTGTACGGCCGGGTGACATCGGCGTGGATGAGGCCCGGGCCCACCCCAAGGCGCACATGGTCGACCGCTTGCTTCGCCCAATACCGGGATGCCACGTAGTCCGTGCCATCCCAGTTCCAGACCTGCAGGCCGCGGAACCCCGCGACAAGCTCCCGCACCGGGGCCGGCGACTGATCCGACGATGGCACCGAGATGGCAAAGCCGTTGTCGGCGACGAGATACAGCACCGGGAGGTGCTCTGTGCATGCGGTGTTGAGCGACTCCCAGAACTCGCCCTCAGACGTTGCTCCCTCCCCCAACGACACGTACGTCACCTCGTCGCCGTGCGCGGTGAGGCCAAGCTGGGGACGCCGAGCGATGTACCCGGTGGCCTCTGCACAGCCGACGGCAGGCAGGCACTGGCTACCGGTCGGCGAGCTCTGCGTCACCACGTTGCGGGCAACATCTCCCCAATGGCATGGCATCTGACGACCGCCAGACGCCGGGTCCTGCGAGGAACCAACGGCTTGCAGCAGCAGCTGGGTCGGCGAGGCACCGAGGCCGAGAAGCAGCGCTCGATCGCGATAGTAGGGGAAGAACCAGTCGTAGCCGGGCCTGAGGTTGCGGGTCAGGGCGAGCAGCAGCGCCTCGTGGCCTGCGCCGGAGATCTGGAAGAACACCCTGCTCTGCTTCTGGAGGCTGATCTCCCGATCATCCAGCGCACGCGAGACCTGCGCGAGCCTGAAGTCTGCGATGGCGTCCGTCGGGTCGACACCGCCGAGCAGCATCAGCCCCACCGCGCCCGGCTCCGGAAGGAACAGGGATGCGGGCTGATCGGCGCGGACCACCCCCAAAGCCTACGGGGGCCGCGGACCGCCACCTCACCGATCGAGCAGCCGCTTCGGGTGACGACCGTCGACGTAGCCGAGGAAGGGCGGATAGATGTTGTAGCCAAGAAGCTCCTGCAACCGTGGCGGTAAGGTCCCCACGACTTCTGCTGGCACGGCGAGGACGTGGTTCTCCTGGGGCCGCAGCCACGCCGCCGCATACTCGAGGATGACGCCAACCCTGGCCTTGGAGGTGCGGTTCTCGCTTCCGCCATGCCACAATGAGCCGAGGTAGAACAGCACGTCACCGGGCTCCATCACCGCCTGCACGCACTCGGCCTCGGTGGGACGACGATCCCGCTCCCACCGGTGTGAGCTTGGGATGAGGCGGGTGGCGCCATTTTCGATGGTGAACGCGTCGATCGGCCACATGGTGTTGAGCACGGCGGGCGCATGCGGCCATGGCAGGGGGTACACCGACTCATCTGTGTGCAGACCTTGCGCGGTCTCGCCGGCCGCGATCTCGATGCCGACCGGCGCCGAGAACTGCGCGGGCCCAAGGACTCGCTGCACCACGCCGTCGACGAGCGGAAGCAGCGCGACCTCGTCGAAGGCGCGGGTCTTGGCGAACAGCGCATAGATCCGCCGCGATCGGGTTCCCTCGAAGTCGTTGCGTCCGAGTGGAGTCGACTCGAAGATGCGGGCGAGCTCGGCGGCCGCGGCCGCCACCTGCTCGGCGCCAAGCACCTGCGGAACCAGGGCGTAGCCGTCTTCGTTGAGGGCAGCGACGACGTCGTCCACCGAAGCACCCTGGGCGAGGCGTCGGACCACGGTGAGGTTGTAGCAGGACCCGCACGGACACACCACGCGGACCGCCCATAGCGGGGCCAATGCCACGCCAGAACCCGCGACCTCGACCGTTTCGGGCACACTGCGGGTGACGCGAACGCTTCGTGACGATCGCGCCCCGATCGACCACGCGGCACAGCCCACAAACAAGGCGGATCTTCCATGGAGCAACTCACCACCAGCGACGCGATGTTCCTCTACATGGAGCACGCCACCAGCTACGGGCACGTTGGTGGCCTGCAGATCCTGGAAGGCAAGAGCGTCCCCAAGCCGCGCGACCAACAAACCCTCGAGGACCACACCGAAGCGTTCTTGCAGATGGTCCCCTTCACCCGCCGTCGCCTCGTCGAGCTGCCGTTGAAGCTTGGCCACCCACTGTGGGTCAACGACCCGGACTTCGACCTCGAATACCACGTACGCCAGACGGCCATCCCGGCTCCTGGCAGCCCCCGCCAGGTCGAGCCGGTCATCTCGCGCATCGCGGCCCGACCCCTCGACCGCACCCGCCCGATGTGGGAGATGTACGAGATCGAGGGCATCGACAAGGGCAAGCGGTGCGGCGTCTACACCAAGATCCACCACTGCGCGGCAGACGGCAGCGCCATGATGGCCATGGCGCTGGCCACCCTCTCGCTCTCCCCCGAGATCGTTACCCACGCCCGCCCAGAGACGAAGTGGGAGCCCGACCGCCTGCCAAACCAGCTCGAGCTCATGGCCAAGGGCTTGTCGAACGTCGTCGGCCGGCCCGGCCACGCGTTGTCGTGGGGGCGGCGCATGGTCGGCGATGTCGCCCAGATGCTCGGAGCCAACAGCGAGCTGCGCACCCACCTGCCGGAGATCTTCGCCCAGGCCCGCAGCATGCGAGCGCCGTCCACACGGTTTGGCAACATGCTCGGCCCGCACCGTCGCTTCGCGTACGGCTCTACCCCGCTCGACGAGCTCAAGCAGATCAAGACGGCGTTCGGCGTCACCCTCAACGATGTCGTCCTCGCCATCTGCGGCGGGGCTCTCCGCGAGTGGTTGCAGGTTCGTGACGAGCTGCCGGACGAGTCCCTCATCGCGATGG
>JAYUDU010000521.1:0-3247 GCA_043739605.1 Acidimicrobiales bacterium
ATGAACTCCTGCACGACCGACCCGGCGGCCTCATCCACGGCGATGACTTCGAGGTCGAGGCGATCTCGGCAGACGTACACCCCGACGCCGCCCGAACCCACCACCGGCTTCACCACGACGGGATAGGGGATCTCGTGGCCGAGTAGTGCGGCGCGGCCATGAACGACAACCGTATGCGGCACCCTGAGTCCAAGGCGCTGAACCATCGTCTGAAACTCGGCCTTGTTGTGGATGCGGTCGAGAGCGTACGCACCGAGGCTCGGAGCGCGCTTCGCGCCACCGAGCTCAAGCGGCTCATCGCCGAGCGCGATGCATGACGCAAGATCGACCGGGAGGATGTGGGTCGCGCGTGCAGCGACGGCCGCAGCCGCAACCTCAACGGGCGACGGCGCCCCAGCCCGCCCAGTGACCGTGATCTGATCACACCATCTCGGCGCTGAGGGGCGCTCGGTGCCGCCGCAGAGAAGGGCCGAGGCATCGCCGGCGAGGCGCAGGCATTGCGCAGCCCGGCGGACAAACTCGCCACCTTCGCTCGCGACGATCAAGACGCGCCGATTCGGACGGAAGCGGTCAAACATCGGGATGGGGCGTCGGTCGTACGAGACGTCGGCCGCTGCGACTGAATCCTTACTCGTCTGCGGCAGTCTCGTCAACTCCGCGAACGAACCCGGGCGCAGGTCGGTTGTGAGCGTCGGCCAGTCGGCGCCTGCGACCCGGCAGGAGTTCACGGGGGTCGGCGACCGTCAGGGCAAGGCCGCGCCACGTCGCTCGCGTGGCCATCACGCCGAGCCCACGTTCGCTGCGGAGAGTCCGTGGGATGAGTCGCGGTGTCGAGACGACGCCGGGGCGGACCACGATCGGAGCCGACGGCAACGTTCCGCTGGCGGCGGCCAGGCCGATGTCGACGAAGTTGGCGCCCGCGAGTGCGGCGAGGAGGATCGACGCGTAGAGGCGGGGGTTGCACTCGAAGGCGACGACGCCGCCGCGCTGGCGATCTCTGCGGCAGTCGAGGTGCGCGATGCCGCTGTAGCCGGTCACTGCTGCGAAGCGTCGGGCGATGGCCACCACGTCATCGTCATCGACGAAGCGGACTGCGCCGGTTCCGCCCGGCTGGCATGGCTCCTGCACTCCCCATGCCAGCAGCTGCCCATCCCGCGCGACGAACGACACGTCGACGTCCGGCCCTTCGACGAACTGCTGCACCAGCACGGGGTAGCAGATGCCGGCGTCGACACGAGCGTCGAGCTCGCGACGGTCCGCGCAGCTGTGGATGCCGGCGCTCGCTGAGCCGGCGACCGGCTTGATCAGCACCGGATACCGCAGCCCGTGCGATCGGACCTCGTCGGGCCCGCCAGCCACCACGGTCCGAGGAACCGCGATCTTGTGCGCGACCGCCAGGTCGTGGAAGTGCGCCTTGTCGTGCACGGCGACGATGTCCGCGGCGGACGGCGAAGGGAATCGCAGCGCCCCGCCGATGGTTGGCGGCGCATCGCCCAATGCCACGAACGAGGCGAGATCGGTGGGGAGGACGTGCGTCGCCCCGACCCGCACAGCGACGGCCGCGACCTCCTCGGGAGTCGGCGCTCCGGCGTCGCCGGTCGCAATCGCAGTGCCGCACCACCGAGGCGGCGCCAGATCGGTCGTGCCGCCAACCAACATGCTCATCTGGTCGCCAACGAGGTGCAACGACTGGCCGGCACGCCGCACGAGCTCGTCCTGCGCGCTCCCCACCACGAGCACGCGCCGCCTCTCGCCATCGTCTCGGCGACGGCGTGCGGGGAGGATCCAGGTGATGGCCGACACTGTAGGTGAACGCCAAGCGAGGGGCTCGCACCACAGCGCGTGCCCGCAACCAGATGCGCTCGCGGGACGTGCCGGCGTGTCAGAGACCGGTGCCTTTGAGGTCCGCCAGGAAGGACGCAAGGCTGCGCGGACACGTGGCCGCCGCCGCGCCGATGCCCATGCGTTGGGCGATCGACTCGAGCGCCGCCGACGAGACTGCGACACCGCCCACCGGCGAGCCCCTGCAAGGCTTCACAGGCCGGCCGGCGAGCGGGCCGAGATCCTTCGGGCCGGCGTCGTCCCAGCACCGCAGCGATGCAAGATCAAGCTGCTACTCGAACAGGCCGCCGAGCGCTCGAGCAGTCGCCTCCCAACCATCCAGTTGACCCACGGCGACGATGACGTCGTCCGCTGTGATCGGTGGCGCCTTCTTCCGAGATGCCATCACCTCGACCGCCAGGCGGACGGCCGCTGGTTCTGCGGCGATGGCGTCGAGCACGAACGTTGCGGCGGATTGGACCGTGATCCCTCGTCTCCGCAGCGTTCGGCCTCCGAAGTCCTTGACGTTGTCGGTGACGATGACAGACGCTCCAGCAGCTATCGCGGCCGCAGCAACGTGCTGATCCTTGAGATCGTTATCAACTTCTGCGACGAAGGATCGGTAGTCGTTCACACACGCGTGGGGGAAGGCGCGACGCATCGCTCCGACCATCCGGTTGTCAAACGCTTCCGGGTTGATGCCTGGGTGGTCCGCGAGGACGTTCCGCCGCAACTCATCGAGGACCTCGTCGGACCACTTCGGGTCGAAGTAGTCGACTGCGGCCAGGGTCAACAGGAGGTCGCGAACTCGTACTGGGTACAGGACGCATGCGTCCAACATGGCGATCACTTCAATCGATCGACTCCGGCGAGGTCAGTCGATGCCAAGCTCAATGCCAGCGACTGCGATGTCCTCCACCGCTGCGAACCTTGCCTCCCGCCGGTCAAGATATGCGAGAGCGTCCAAGGCCCGGACCCGGCGATGGCTTCCGGTCATGTGGGCCGCAAGCTTCCCGTCCTCGATGAGGCGCACCACGAACGTGCGTGAGATGCCGAGCAGATCAGCCGCCTCTCCGGTCGTCAGATCAGCGCCGGCCGGGACCAGGTGGACAGCGCCGGACGCAAGCTCCTCAAGCAACGCCTCAACTGCCCGGCCTGCTTGCCCGCCCAGCTCGATCTCGCTGTCACCCGAACGAACCGAGATCTGCTCACCCCGGTGGCCGACGAAGGGGGCGAGCCGCCGACGCTCATCGTCATCGACGTCAAACGCTTGAGCGTGGTGCACTGACATGAACCCGAGGCTATCTCTCAAACCTCCTAAACACAACCAGTCGGCTGGCGGTGTCAACGCGGATCGGCCCGCTCCGCGGTGGACCACGACAGCTCAGAGACGTGGATGAGTCCGTCCATGCCGCCGAGGTCGACG
>JAYUDU010000522.1:0-8297 GCA_043739605.1 Acidimicrobiales bacterium
CTTGGACGACGACACCGTGGACGCTCCCGTCCAACCTCGCCCTGGCCGTCGGGCCGGCCATCGAGTACGTCGCCGTCGAGCACATCTCCCCTGACGGCACCACGGAGCTGGTGGTCCTTGGTGCGGGGCGTGTCGCGGCCTACGCGAAGGAGCTGGGCGAGGACCCCGTCGTCGCGCACCGTCTGAGGGGCACAGAGCTCGCCGGCCTCGCCTACACGCCGCTCTTTCCCTACTTCGCTGATCAGCCCAACGCCTTCCGCGTCCTGACCGCCGATTACGTCGCCGACGACGACGGCACCGGGATCGTCCACCAAGCGCCGGGCTTCGGCGAGGACGACATGGCGGTCTGCAAGGCCAACGGCATCGGCGTGGTGTGCCCCGTCGACGGCCGTGGCTGCTACACCGCACAGGTCACCGACTTCGTCGGCCGCCAGGTGTTCGAGGCCAACCGCGACATCATCCGCCGGCTCACCGCCGAAGGAGCGCTGCTGCGCGAAGACTCCTACGTCCACTCCGTACCGCACTGCTGGCGCACCGACACCCAACTCATCTACAAGGCCGTGTCGTCGTGGTTCGTCGAGGTCACTGCGGTCAAGGACCGCCTGCTCGCCAACAACCAGCAGATCACCTGGACGCCTGCGCACATCAAGGACGGCTCCTTTGGCAACTGGCTCGAGGGCGCCCGCGACTGGTCGATCTCGCGCAACCGGTTCTGGGGTTCGCCCATCCCGGTGTGGCTCTCGGATGACCCTGCGTACCCGCGCGTCGATGTCTACGGCAGCCTCGACGACCTCGAGCGCGACTTCGGCGTCCGTCCGAACGACCTCCATCGGCCTGGCATTGATCAGCTGACGCGCCCCAACCCCGACGACCCAACCGGGCAGTCGACGATGCGGCGCGTCACCGACGTGCTGGACTGCTGGTTCGAGTCTGGATCGATGCCGTTCGCCCAGGTGCACTATCCGTTCGAGAACAAGGAGTGGTTCGAGGACCACTTCCCCGCCGACTTCATCGTGGAGTACAACGGCCAGACCCGGTGTTGGTTCTACACGTTGCACGTCCTGGCGACGGCGCTGTTCGATGAGCCGGCGTTCCGCAGTTGCGTCGCCCACGGGATCGTGCTCGGCAACGATGGGCGCAAGCTCTCCAAGCGGCTGCGCAACTACCCCGACCCGCTCGAGACGTTCGAGCGGTACGGCGCCGATGCGATGCGATGGTCCCTTCTCTCGTCGCCGGCGTTGCGCGGTGGCAACCTCATCGCATCGGAGAAGCAGATGGGGGAGGCGCTGCGCGAAGCGGTGCTGCCCCTGTGGAACGCGTGCTCGTTCTTCACCACCTACGCCAACACCGCAAGCGACGGGCGCCGCGCCGTGCATCGCTCGTCGGGCACGCACGTCCTTGACCGCTACGTCCTCGCCAAGGCGGCCGCGCTGGTCGCCGAGGCGGAAGCCGCGTACGACGTGCACGACCTCACCGGCGCATGCGCGGCGATCGGCGCCTTCCTCGACGCCTTGACCAACTGGTACATCCGTCGCAGCCGCGACCGCTTCTGGGCGGTGGGTGCCGATCCTGATGCCGCGGCGGTCGACACGCTCTTCACCGTCCTCGACGTGGTGCTCCGCGTCGCGGCGCCCGTGCTGCCGCTCACGGCAGAGCACCTGTGGACGACGCTCACCGGCGAGCGCAGCGTCCACCTCACCGACTGGCCGGACGCGGCGGCGCTGACCGCTGACGCAGAGCTGGTGGCGTCGATGGACCTCGCCCGCGACGTGTGCTCCGCCGGCCACGCCATCCGCAAGGCTCAGACACCGGTGCTTCGCACCCGCCTGCCCCTCGCCTCGCTCACCGTCGCCCACGCTGAGGCGCCGCGCCTCGCCGCGCTCGTCGACCTCATCCGCGACGAGGTGAACGTCAAGGCCGTCGAACTCCGAGACGCGATCGACGCCGTGGGCGCCGAGGTGCTTGCGGTCGACGCCCGCGCCGCGGGCCCCCGTTTGGGCGGCGCGGTTCAAGCGGTGCTCAAGGCCGCAAAGGCCGGAGACTGGCGGGAGACGTGCGACGGCGTTGTCGTCGGAGGCGTCGCTCTCGAGCCTGGGGAGTACACCCGCAAGCTTGTGCCGGCGGACGCCACGACGACCAGGGCCCTTCCGGGCGATGCCGGACTCGTCGTCCTCGACATCACGCTCACCCCGGAACTCGAGGCGGAGGGCCTGGCCCGTGATGTCGTCCGCCTCGTGCAGGCTGCCCGCAAGGAGGCAGGCCTGCGCGTCGGCGACCGTATCGACCTGGTCCTGTCCACACCCAGCGCGGCCGCGGCGGCGGCGATCAGGGCTCACGAGGCAACGATCGCCAACGAGGTGCTGGCGCAGACGCTCACGCTCAGCGCCGCCGCTCCCGAGAGCGGCGTTGAACTGGCCGGCCACGGCGTACTCGGCATCGTGGTCCAACCGGCACGCTGACGCATGGTGGCTGTTTGCCGCCTGCGGCGGCGGGGAAGCCTTCGGCTCAGCGCTTGGCGGCCGTCTTGGCTGCGACAGCCTTCTTCGCGAGCACCTTCTTGGCGGGCACGGCGGGGGGAGCCATGGGGGCGGCCCTCTTCGCCGGCGCGGCCGCCTTCTTGGCCGGAGCAGCCAGTGGTGCGGCCTTGGGTGCGGGCGGTGCGGCCTTCTTGGCGGTCGCAGCCTTCACCGGGGGGGCGACGTTCTTCGCCGGAACGGCGACCTTCTTCGCCGGCGCAGCAGCCTTCTTCGCCGGCGCGGCAGCCTTCTTCGCGGGTGTGGCCGCCACCGCGACCGAAGCGGCCTTCTTTGCCGGAGGGGCCTTCTTGGCTGCGGCCTTCTTCAGCGGCGGCGGAGCCGGAACCTCGTCGAGGTCGTCAACGTCGACGTCGTCGCCCTCCGGCTGCTCATCGCCGAGCAGGATCGAGATGCGGCGCAGGATGTTCGCGCGGTTGGCGCCGGCCAGCTCGCGTTCTTCGACCATCTCGAGCTCGTCGTCTTCGAGCTCTGGGAGCAGCGGCAGGATCTCGGCGGCGCGCAGATCGTCGTACTCCTCAATGGGGAAGTAGTCGTCCTCGTCGCCGACAGGACTGTCCGCTGCCGGTGCAACCGCGGCCAGAGCCGGCTCGGGGTCGGGTGCCGCACGGGGAGCCGCCGCGGCGACCGCTGGGACTGCGGCGGCGTCCTCCTCGGCCTCGAGCTTCTCGATCTGCTGATCGACCTTGGCGAGGACGCCGGCGCGGTTTTTGGTCGACTCTTCGCGTTCGCGCACCATGTCGAGCTCATCGAGCTCGAGCTCTGGGAGCAGCGGCAGGATCTCTGCGACCTTGAGGTCGTCGTAGTCCTCGATGGGGAAGTAGTCGTCATCTTCGCCGTCGGCGAACGCAGTCTCAGCAGGCGCGACCGTTGCGACGGGCAGTGTTTGCGTCGCTGGCCCCGTCTCGGCGGCAGCGAACGTTGGCAGGTCTGGAGCACTGGGCTCGGTTGCAACCAGGGGCACGGGCACAGCGTTGGTCGACGTGGCCGAAGCCTTGCCGCTCATGCGATGGAAGGCATACAGCACGAACATCGCGACCACGCTGAAGCCGATCGAGAAGAAGATTGGTGTGGTCGAGCTCTGGACGAATCCAACGCCGAGGAGCACGAAGCCGATGATCACCAGAGCGATCGTCAAGAGAAGCAGCACGAGAGAACCTTCCGCACAGGTAGTGGGCTGACAAGCCGCCGCAGGCTAGCGGCTCGGGCGGGACGCAGGGCGAATGGAGCGGATCAGACCCTCCTCCGCCGAAGGCCAAAGCGGGCCCGATCCGGATCAGCCCTGGGCGCGGCATCAGACTCTGCGCGGCCGGCGTCAGTGTCCGCTGGAGGAGGCGCAGGTGCATCGCTCCACGCGAGCTTGGGCTGAAGCGTCGCGGCGGCGGCCCGAAGCTCTGCGAGGAAGTCGTCCTCGTCCTCTGCCCCCGTTGGGGCGGGCGCGGCGGAGGTCTTGAGCGCTGCGTCGTCTGGCGTGCCATCAACGGGCGGTGGTGGCGCAGGCGCATCGGTCGAAACCTCGTCGGCGCCTGCTTCCGCGCCGTCGCCCGGTTGTTCTGGTGGGTCTGGCATTGCCGCGTCCAGCGTCGGCGGAGCGAAGATCGACGGTGGTTCTGGGGTGGTGTCCATCGTGCTCTCGGCGTCGGCCTCTCCGTGATCCTCGCCGGCTGGCTCGGCCTCAACGTCGATGTCTGCGGTGCGCAGCCAGGGTGGGAGCAGGTCGACGGAGGTGTGATCGGGTCGGACCCGCAGCACCGCAGGCAGCGCCTCGAGGGCGAGTGCTGCGTCCCGTACCAAGGCGCGGAGGGTGTCGGCTTCAGTGCAGAGCCAGGCCTCCAGTGCAGCGACCTCCGTGGTGAGGTCGTCTCGAATGGCCCGCAGTCGCAGCACCTCTTGGCGGACGTTCCGGTCGACGTCTTGGCCGGCGCGCTCGAACAGGGCAACGGCCTCCGCCTTCGCAGCATCGACAGTGCGCCGACCCTCGGCTTCGGCCGCCGCGAGCGCGGCCGCTGCGGCTTCTCGGTCGGCGTCAGCTGCTGTGCGCGCCGCCTGCGCCTCGTCCACCGCAGCCTGTGAGGCGGTACGTGCGTTCGCGACGAGCACCTCGGCATCGCGCATGGCAGTGGCGTGGAGGCTGGCGGCGTCGCGCCGAATCTCCTGCGAATCGGACTCCGCCTGCGAGCGGGTCTGGGCGAGCAGACGTGTCTTGGCCTCGTGCGCGCCTGCCGTGATCTTTGTTGCGTCCTGGCGGGCTTCGTCCACGACGGTGTCGGCGAGCCGTTGTGCGTGCACGAGCGTGCGCCGCATCGCATCCTCCGACTCGCTCAGCTCCGTCAGCCGCAGGTCTGCGGCATCGGCCCGCACGGTCGCCGCCTCCGCGCGCTCCAGCAGCGCCTCCACACCAGACGCCACGCCCTCGACGAACTCATCGACATCTGCATGGTCGTAGCTCTTGCGATTGCCACGGAACTCGACAGCACGCACGACGTCGGGTGTCAGGTCCATGCGGCGAGCCTAGGAGTTGCTCACGGACCGGGCGATCACCAGGCGTGCAGCCCGACGCCGCTCAGCGACCCATCCACGCGTCGACGATGCGTCCACCGAACAACACGGCGACGAACGCGCCGGCGACCATGAACGGTCCGAACGGCAGCGCCGTCTTGAGGCCGGCGCGCCGCAGCGCGATGAGGATGAGGCCGAACAGCGCTGACGACGCAAACGCCAAGAAGTTCGCCACGAACAGTTGCAGCAGGCCGAGGGAACCGACGTATGTACCGAGCAGTCCGGCGAGGCGCACGTCGCCGAAGGCCATCCCTCGGGGGTACGCGAAGTGGATGAGGAAGTACAGACCAGCTGCCGACGCCCCGCCGATCGCGGCGCGCTCGAGCTCGACGTAGGAGCCGTGCACCGCCGCCGCGACGAGGAGCGGGGGGAGGGCGAGCACCAAGGTTGGGTACACGATGCGGATGGGGAGCAGCCGCCGCTCAAGGTCGGTCACAGAGAGGGCGATTCCACCGGCCGCCAGCACGAGGAACGAGCCGAGAACTGGCGTCGCACCGAATCGAATCGTGCACGCCACGAACGCCACCGCGGTCGCGAGCTCGATGAGCGGGTATCGCACGGAGATGCGCCCACCGCAGTGGCGGCATCGACCGCGCAGCACCAGCCACGACACGATGGGCACGTTGTCCTTCGCCCGCACCGTGCCACCGCACGTTGGACAGTGCGAGGGGAGGCGCACGATCGCCTCCTTGCGAGGGACGCGCCAGGCGACGACGTTCACGAACCAGCCGACGGCCAGGCCGAGAATGCCAGCGCACACGGCGAGGAACGTCGTCGCGGTCATGTCATCGCCACCTTAGAAGCGGCCACCAGCCGGCAGATCGCGCTCGTGACCCGCCCCGGCATGGTCACCTACCCGCTGGTTGGACCTTCCACGGAAACGAGGCGATGACCTGCCACTGCTCGATGGCGGCGTCGTCCCACAACCAGAACGATGTGCCGATGGCACCGCGGCGCGTGGCGTGGTCGAGGAAACGGAGCGTTTCCGCCGCACTCGGACGGCCGCTCCGGCCGCCGTCTGGCCCCTGGTCGTACGCCTGTCCGATCGGGAGAACGGGTGCGCTGGCCCCGAGCCGAGCGATGGCCTGATCGACCACGGCACCCGGGTCCTTGCATCCCCAATACAGCATCGGGGCCCAGGCGTCGACATACGGGGCGACCGCGCCGTAGGGGTAGGTCTTCCACCAGTGATCCGTTGGCGGGTAGACCGTCGCAACGAGCGGCCGTCCGCCCAACGCAGGGCGGACCCCCTCAAGGTAGGTGCGCAACCGCCGCTCCGTGACGAACACGCCTTCGCTCGCCGTCTCCAGGTCAGGGCTGAACGCGTCGATGGTCACACCTCCGGTGCCGTGCCACTCGAGCGCGGCGCGCGTCCACGCCGCGTCGCTGGCGGGGTCGCCGAGGAAGGGGAACCCCCATCCGACGACCTGCACGCCCGCGGCGTGCGCCTTCGCCACCAGCTGCTCAAGCACGGGCCCGCCGTAGAAGCCATCCCTCGAATCCCCCACGCGCACCCAGATGGATGTGATGCCGGCGGCCTTGGCGCGAGCGACGACCCGTGCTGCGTCACCGCCTTCGGTCCGCTTCCACTTCCACGTCCACATGCCGATGCCGCCGAGTCGCTCGACTGACGCCTTGCGGCGGTCGGTCGGCGGCGGTTCGCCGGGAACGGGGAGCAGGTCCTCTGCCACCACCGTCACGCCGTGCGCCGGGCTGCCGGGAATGTTCGGGTCAATGAGGGTGCCAGGAACGAGAGCCGCAGGGACCCGGCCTCGCCCGGGAGGGATCGGACATCCGGCCTGGGCCAGCTGGTCGGGCACCGCGACGACCGGTCGGACACCGGCGACGACGCCTCCGGCCGGCACCAGCGAGGCCGGGGTCGCCACCGCGGCGGCCTCGACTGAGATCGAACGTGGCGAACGGGCCGCGACGGTGCCGGACAGGCCGATGACGAGCGCGGCGGCCGCTCCAAGGACCGTCCGCTGCTGGCGACGCACACCGACAGGCTACGGCGCTCGCAGGGCATTCGGGGTCCGAGATGCCATGCTACCGCTGGTGAAATCGTTCACACCCTGGAAGGAACACGACAGATGACCGAGATCCATGGACACGTCGCCTCTGGCTTCGAGCCGGTGCGCGCCGCCTTCGCCAAGAACTTCGAGGCCCACGGCGAGGTCGGCGCGGCGTTCGCGATGTACCACCGCGGTGTGTGCGTCGCCGACCTGTGGGGCGGCATCGCAGACGTCGACACCGGTCGCGAATGGCGCGAAGACACCCTCCAGCTGGTCTTCTCCACCACCAAGGGTGCCACCGCCATCTGCGCTCACCTTCTGGCGCAGCGCGGACTGCTCGATCTCGACGCGCCCGTCGCCACCTACTGGCCGGAGTTTGCGGCAGAGGGCAAGGGCGACATTCCGGTTCGGTGGCTACTCAGCCATCGAGCCGGCCTGCCGGCGCTCGATGCCCAGGTCGCGCCCGCGGACCTTCTCGCTTGGACCCCCTTCGTCGACGCGCTCGCGGCGCAGAAGCCCCTGTGGGAGCCGGGAGCAGAACACGGCTACCACGCCCTCACGTATGGCTACCTCGTTGGTGAGGTGGTGCGGCGCATCAGCGGACGGACGCTCGGGCGGTTCTTCGCTGAAGAGATCGCCGCGCCCCTCGGTCTGGACTTCTACATCGGTCTCCCCGCCGGCATGGAGCCACGCATGGCCCAACTCATCCAGATGGCCATCGGTGCCGGCGACATGGACAAGGTCCCCGCGACCATGCGGGAGACCGTCGCCCAGATGTTTGGACCAGAGTCGCTGTTCTCGCGTGCGCTCATGCCGGCCACGCCCGGCCTCGACTTCAACAACCCTGCGGTGCGCGCGGCCGAGATCCCCGCCGCCAATGGCATCTGCACGGCACGCTCGCTTGCTCGCATGTATGCGGCGCTCGTCGGGGAGGTCGACGGGCTCCGCGTCCTGTCGGCGGACACCGTCGAGGCGGCACGAACCGAGCAGTCGAACGGCCCCGACCGCACGCTGATGGTCCCGACCAGGTTCGGCCTCGGCTTCTTCCTCGACTCGCCGTTTGCGCCGCTGCTCACACCCGCGTCGTTCGGCCACAACGGCGCAGGCGGTTCCGTCGGCTTCGCCGACCCGACCAACCAGGTCGGCTTCGGCTACGTCATGAACAAGATGCAGCAGAACCTCGCTGGTGACC
>JAYUDU010000523.1:0-8285 GCA_043739605.1 Acidimicrobiales bacterium
CTTCCCGGTCGTCGGCGAGGCACAACAGTTTGGCGAACCCCCGCAGCTGTGGCGCATCGAAGGCCCGCCCGGAACACGGGCGGTGCTGCTACCGGGCCAACAGGGCCCCATCGTCGCCGTGCAGGTGCTGGTGGGCCGGACGTGGACCACCGCGCCTCCAGGCCCGCTCCCCGCCAATCTCTTGGCTGACGGAACCGCCTACTTCCGCATCGACCCGACGAGCGGCTTCGGCGGCAAGGGCGCGTTCTTCGCACCGGTGGTCGTTCCGGCGTGAGCGCGGTGCGCACCAGCGGTCTGACCAAGCGCTACGGCGCGCTACGCGCCATCGATGAGCTCACCCTGGACATACCCGTCGGTTCGGTGTACGGGCTCGTCGGCCCCAACGGCGCCGGCAAGTCAACAGCCTTCGCCATCTTCGCCACGCTCGTCACGCCGACGAGCGGCACCGTCGAGGTGCTCGGCCTCGATCCAACCCGCGATGCGATGGCCCTGCGTGGCCGGCTCGGCTACATGCCCGACGTGCTCGGCGTGTACGACGACATCACGGTCGAGGAGTACCTGCGCTTCTTCGCAGGCGCGTACAAGCTGGCGCCGGCGTCGTGGCCTGCGCTCATCGACGGCCTGCTCGAGCTCGTCAACCTCGAGGTCAAGCGGACCGACGAGGTCAACGACCTGTCCCGCGGCATGAAGCAGCGGCTCTCGTTGGCCAGAGCCCTCGTGCATGACCCCGGACTCCTCATCCTCGATGAACCGGCGAGCGGCCTCGACCCCCGTGCTCGTATCGAGCTGCGGGGCCTGCTGGCCGAGCTTCGTCGCCTCGGCAAGACGGTCATAATCTCTAGTCACATTCTCAGCGAGCTTGAGGAAATGTGCACTCACATCGCCATCATGGAGGCCGGCCGGTTGCTGGTGGCGGGCGAGCCAGACGCCATCCGCAACACCCTCAGCGCGACGCGGACCGTCGTGGTCAGCGTGGCCGCTGGGCCGGACCAGACGTTCAGCGTCGCCGACGAGACCGAACAGGTCGAGCTGATCCGGCGGCTCGTCGCAGAAGGCGTCCCTGTCCTCAGCGTGAGGGAGGAGGGACGTAGCCTTGAGGACCTGTTCATGAGCGTGACGGAGGGAACGGTGCAATGAAGCTGCGCTGGTCAGGCCACCTCAACCCCGTGCTGACACGCGAGCTGCGGGCCAGGGCGCGAGGCCGACGGGCGACGGTCGCGCTCGTCGCCTACCTCTTCCTTCTGTGCGGCGGGCTGCTGCTCCTGTACGCCGGTCAGCGCCAATCGCAGGGCAACGGGTTCGACGCGAACGCGGTCGCAAGCGGATCGTCCATCGGTCAAACGATGTTCGGCACGCTGCTGTTCGGCATCTTGGCCTTGGTGTGCTTCATCGTTCCGGCCGTCACCGCGCCTTCGATCGCTGGCGAACGAGAACGCCAGACGCTCGTGCCATTGCAGATCACGCTGATGACTCCACGCCAGGTGCTGTTCGGGAAGCTTGAGGCCTCGATGGCGTTCACGGCACTGTTGCTGGTGGCGAGCCTCCCCCTCATCACCGTCAGCTACGTGGTGGGCGGGGTCCGCATCTCCCAGGTCCTTGCCGGCTTCGCCATGGTGCTGGCCGCAGCGACGATGATCGGATGCCTCAGCATCTGGGCGAGCGTGGCATTCCGCAGGGTACAAGGCGCCACGGTCGTCAGCCTCGTCATCGTGCTGGCGCTGGTGTTCGGCACACCGCTCGCCTACGCAGCCCAGGGCGTCGCCCAGAACGCGACGGGCAGGCAGGATCGTCACACCATGGTCGTGCTGACCCCCAACCCGTTCCTGGCCCTCGCCGACGTGGTGCGAGATCCCGTGACGGCGGGGGCAGGCGTGTTCGACAACAACGCTGGCCTGGGCTCGTCGCCGCTCGGCACGATGGCCGGCGTGCTCGCCACACGCGATCAGTCGAACGACTTCGGCGGCGGGAGGGGACGCCTCGTCCAGGTCGGTGGCGTGATTGCGGGAGACCGCGGGCCCGTGCCCTTCCGGCCTGCGGTGCGGTTCCCTGCGCCCGTCGCCGCGACGACCACAGTCCTCGCCGGCACAGGAACGGAGGCCACCACACCCACCGACCTCCCCCCCTCCGCCGCCGCACCCACTTCCTCGACCATCCCCGACTTCGGGTCGATCACCTCCACAGGCAGCCAGGGCTTCGGCGGAGGCCAGCAGTTTGGTGCCCCCTTCCCCGAACCCGGCAGGCCCCTCCTCGACCGGGGCCCGCTTTGGGTGTGGTCGATCTGCATCTGGCTGGCGCTGAGCGCGCTCGCGCTGTGGGACGCCACCCGTCTGCTGCGGCTCCCGAGCCGTCGGGGTGTCCGCCCATGACAACGTCCGCCGCATTGGCGCCGGAGGTCACTGACCTGCTGATCGGCGCGCGACGGCGGCTGCGGCTCGTACGGGCGGCCGCGACTGCGGTGCACGTAGCGCCGTTCATCGCCAGCGCGGCTGTGGTCGTCGTCGCAGCTGGGCACGTGCTGGCCGGTGCGCGCGCAGCCGAGCCGGCGGCCGCTGGTGGCGTTCTTGTTGCCGTCGGTGGTGTCGCCGTCGTCACGATGGTCCGCTCGCTCTCGACGGCGAGCGCAGCCCGGGCCGCGGATCGGGGCCTGGCCACGGGCGACGTCTTCGCCACCGCGCTTGAGCTCGCCGACGATCCGTCTCCGCTTGCCGACCGCGTGCGCCGCAGGGCGGCAGACCTCGCACACGGGCGGCGCGCTGGCGACGCGATTCCGTGGAGCGCGTCGGCGCGGCGGGCCGTCGTCGGCGCGGTCCTCTTCGTGCTGGCGATCGCGTTGGCGGTCGCGCCCAACCATCAGGACGACGTTCGCCGGCAGCGGGCTCTCGATCGCGCCACCAGCCGCAGCCTTGCCGTCGCCGCCCGTCGCGCCGCTGATGAGGTGCGAGCCCAGCGCGCGGGAACCGCGGCGGCGGCACGACTCGACGCACTGGCGACCGCGCTCGAACGAGCGACCACGCCACAAGCGGCACGTACCGCGCTCGCTCGCACCGCAGCAGATCTGGCCGCAGCACTCCCGCTCGATGCGGTGGCGACCAAGGCCGCTGCCAGCGGGCTCGAACGCACCCTCGAACGATCACCCCTCGCGTCAGCAGGAGCAGACGCGGCGAGCCAAATGCGAGCAGCCGGCGCTGGCCTCTCGGCGATGAGCGGCGCCGACCGCACCGCGCTGGCCGACCGACTCGACCGCCTCGCCGCGACTCAATCGATCGGCGATGCCGCGACAGCCGCCGCGCTCGGGAAGGCGGCGGGTTCCCTGCGCAGCGGCGACGTGACTGCGGCCGCAGCTGCGTTGGACGCGGCGGCAGGGGCGCACGCCGCCGCCAACGGCGCCGTGGCCGCCGCGAACGCCAGCGCGAGCGCACTGGCGACGACCGGCGCTCTCGCAGATCGCGCCGCTACGCCCCGGGCGGGCTCCCCGTCGTCGTCCGGCGCGCCATCCCAAGGCCAACGTCCGGGTGCCGGCCAAGGACAAGGTCAGGGACAGGGACAAGGCCAAGGCCAGGGACAAGGACAGGGACAGGGACAAGGACAGGGCCAAGGTGGTGGGGGCGCCGGCAACGGGGGCCGCCAGGGCGGCACCGGTGCGGGAACCGGACTTGGTGCCCCCAGCGCCGCGAGGTCGCCAGAGCAGGGTGCAGGCAGCGTCTACGACCCCGGCGTCGGAACCGATGGCCAGCGGCTCGTGACCGAAGGTCCCCTGTCGGTGGGCGATCCCGGCGCACCCATCGGCAAGAGCGCCGGCCCGATCACGGCTGGCACGGCCCGCGTTCCCCTTTCGGGGGCGCTCCCCGCCTACGCAGCCCAGGCCACGACAGCTCTCGACCGCCTCGACCTCCCGCCGTCGGTGCGCGACCTCGTGGCCGCGTACTTCAAGGCCCTCAGCGATGGGTGAGCACGACATGACCGGTGAAATGACGCCGGAGCGCTACCGCGAGGTTGCAGCCGCGGTCGAGGCGGCCGTGCAAACCGTCATCGTTGGCCAAGATGCCTTGGTGCGCATGGTGTTGACGTGCCTGTTGTGCGAGGGACACGCGCTGGTGGAGGGAGTGCCGGGGCTTGGCAAGACGCAACTGCTGACCACGCTCACCAGCGCGCTCGACCTTCGCCAGGCCAGGGTCCAATGCACGCCAGACCTGTTGCCCGCCGACATCATCGGTGCCCAGATCCTCTCCGAGGATGGCCACGGGCGCCGGAGCCTCGAGTTCCGACCCGGGCCGGTGTTCACCAACCTGCTGCTCGCCGACGAGGTCAACCGCGCCACGCCCCGGACCCAGGCCGCCCTGCTCGAAGCCATGGCGGAACGCCGCGTCACGACCAGCGGCGCGACGCGGGATCTCCCCCGTCCGTTCTTTGTGATGGCCACCCAGAACCCCGTCGAGATGGAGGGCACGTACCCGCTGCCGGAAGCACAGCTCGATCGCTTCCTCCTCAAAGCGATCGTGCCGTTCCCGACCGCGGCCGAGGTCACCGCGATCGTGCTGCGCACCACCGGCGCTCCGCCGCCTCCGGTCGCGCAGGTCACGGATGCCGCCACCGTCGCCGCGATGATCGCCCTGACCCGTCAGGTGCCCATCGCCAACCACCTCGCCGCCCACGCCGCCGACCTGGTCATCGCCACGCAACCGAGCGACCCCACCGCACCAGACCTCGTGCGTCGCTACGTCCGCTTCGGGGCCTCACCGCGCGGCGCTCAGGCGCTCGTGCTGTCGGCAAAAGCCACTGCGCTGCTCGACGGTCGGCCAAGCGTCTCCGCTGCTGATGTGCGCGCCAACGCCCACGCCGCCTTCCGGCACCGCCTCGTGCTGGGGTACGAAGCGGTCGTCGACGGCGTGGCCGCGGACACCGTCGTCGATGCCGTGCTCGCGGCCGTGCCGGCGCCTGGTGTCGGCATCCGCGGCGCGCCCTGAGTCGACGCAGCCGTGGCCGTCCTCAGCCCCGCGTTCGTGGCCCGACTCGAGACGCTGCAGCTGCGCGCCGGTCGCAAGCTCGCCGGCCACCTCGCCGGCGAGCACACCTCGCCGCGCATCGGATCCTCGCTCGACCTCGCAGGTCATCGCCCCTACGCGGAGGGCGACGACGTACGCCGGATCGATCATCAGGTGCTTGCTCGGCTCGATGTCGCGCTCGTCCGCCTCTTCGATGCAGAGGACGACCTCGAGGTCCGCCTCCTCCTCGACACCTCGGGATCCATGGCCGGCGCCAAGCTGACGCAGGCGACCAGGGTCGCCGGCGCCATCGGGGTCGTGGCGCTCGCCGCCCGCGATGCGGTCACCATCCGGCCGCTTGGCACACAGCACCGGCCCCGGCGCTGCGTCGGGCGCGCCGCGGTGGCCACCCTCCTCGCCGCACTCGAATCCATCGAGGCGCACGGACCGTCGCCGCTGGCCGCGGCCGCACTCGACCTCGCCTCCCAGCCCGGCGCTCCCGGCATGACCGTGCTCGTGTCCGACCTGCTCGCGCCGGACTGGCCGGAGGCGCTGCGCCGCCTGCCGGCGCGGGGAGCAGCGGTAGTCGTCGTCCACGTCCTGGCTCGTTCCGACCTCGACCCCGCAGCCGATCCGAACCTCGTCGGCGACGTCGATGTGGTCGATGTCGAGAGCGGCCGGGTGGTATCGGTCAGCCTGACGCCAGCCGTCAGGGCACGGTTCGTGGCGACGGCCACCGCGTGGGCCGATGAGGTGGCGGTCGCCGCCCGTGCCGCGGGAGCGACCTACCTGCGGGTCTTCGATGACGACGACATCGAGACCACGCTCCTCACCGCGTGGCGCACGGCCGGTGTCCTCAGATGAGGTTCACCACGCCGCTCGGCTTCGCCCTCGCCGCCTTGGCCATCCCCGTGATCGCCCTCCACGTCCTTCGACCGCGACGCCCACGGACGGTCGTGTCGTCCACTCTGCTGTGGACCGACCTCGGCCAGCCGGTGACGTCGAGCGCGCCATGGCAGCGGCTGCGCCCAAGCCTGGCGTTGTTCCTCCAGCTGGCGATGGTCGCCGCGCTGGCGCTGGCTGCGGCCGGGCCGGCGAGGGCCGCGCCGGGGCGGTTCGAGGCGCACACCGTGTTCGTCATCGACGCGTCCGGATCCATGCTCGCAACCGACGGCGAGCCCGATCGCATCGCCTCGGCACGCGCCCGCGCTCACCGCGTGAGGCGTGACCTCCCCGCAGGCGCACTGGCGAGCGTGATCGAAGCCGGGCCGCGACCGCGTGTCCTGCTCAGCTCCAGCAGCGACATCCGCGCCTTCAACGCCGCTGTCGACCGAATCCACGCCACGGCGGCCGCGGTGGATCTCCCTGCGGCGTTCTCGCTGGCGGAAGGCCTCGAGACCCCCGGAGTGCCGCTTGGCGTCGTGCTGGTGTCCGACGGCCAGCTGAACGTGACCGACCAGGCCGCGCTCCCGCCCGGCACCCGCTTCGAGCGCGTCGGCACCCGGGCGACCAACCGGGGCATCGAGAGCCTCGCCGTGGAGGCCCGCGGCGGGGGACTGCACGCACGGGTCGTTGTGAAGAACACCGGCGGTCCGGTCGCCGCCCTCAGGGTTCGCTTCGACGTCGATGGCGTCACCGGCGCGACCGTGCCCGTCGTCCTTGCGCCCGGCGCCACGGCGCGGCCAGAGGTGGACCTGCCCAGCGGCGATCGCGTCGAGGCGTTCCTCGAGGGCGGCGACGATCTCCTCGCCGAAGACGACCACGCATTCGCGGTCGGTGGGCGCCGACCTCCGCTCAAGGTGCTCGTCGTCGCGCCTGCCGGCGCCTCCACCCCTGCCGGCTTCGCCGAGCGGCTGCTCAGAAGCATCCCCAACGTCGAAGTCACCGCCCGCCCCGAGGTCGGACCCACGGCGGGCTTCGACCTTGCGGTGTACGACGGCGTCAACCCGCCGGCGGATCTGTCCGTCCCGACCTGGGCCATCGCGCCGCCGAGCGGTGTCGCCGGCGTCGCGGTGCGGGGCTCGATCGAGCGTCCTGCGGTCGCGCTCGTGCGTGGCGATGACGCGCTCCTCGCCGGCCTGGACATCAGCGATGTCGCCATCGCCACCGCCCAGCGCCTCGACGCACCAGCGGCGCAGGTCATCGTCGGAGCCGAGGGTGGGCCCCTGTTGCTGCGGGGCCGCGCCGGCCACGTTCCCTTCGTTTACATGGGCTTCTCGCTCTCCGACTCCAACCTCGCCGTGCAGGTCGCATTTCCAGTCCTCGGCGATCGCATCGTCGGCGAGCTGGCGGGGTCGAGGGTTGCCGTCGGTTCTCTACGAGTCGGTCAGCCATTGCCCGTGACGTCTGCAACCGCGGCCTTCGTCGACGGACCGAGCGGGACACACCAGCGGGTCACTCCCGGCGATCCGGTTCCGATTGCGGACGTCGCCGGGTTCTGGACCATCGCACCCGACGGGGCGCCCAGTCGCCTCGTCGCCGTCAACGCCGATCCGGCGGAGTCGCTCATCGCCCCAGTCGCTCAGCTGCCGGTGCCACAGCGCACGCCGCGACCGGGCGAGGTTCGGGGGGGTGAGCGCAGCCTCCTGCCGTTCGTCGTCGGCGCCATCCTGGTGCTGTCGGTCTGGGAGCTGTGGCTGTCGAGTCGCCGCCGCGGCGTCGCAGCGTGGCAGTGGCGCGGCGCGCTCATCCTTCGACTCGGCGCCGCCGCCGCGCTCATCGGTGCAGTGCTCGGCATCGGAGTGACGCGCACGGGTCGCGACGTCGCCGTCGTCTTCGTCGTCGACCAGTCCGCATCGCTCGGCCCCGCCGGTCGCGCCGAGGCGACGGCCTGGGCCCGCACTGCGATCGAGCGGCGCCCACGGTCTGCCCGCGCCGGCGTCATCACGTTCGCAGCGCAGGCGCGCATCGAAGCGACCGTCAGCACAGACCCATCCCTCGCCGGCTCGACGATCGGCATCGACCAAGGCAGGACCGACCTCGCCGCCGCACTCCGCCTTGCTGGCGCCATCATGCCGAGCGGGGCACGGCGCCGCATCGTCGTGGTGTCAGATGGCAAGGCGACCGATGGCGACACCGCCACCGAGATCGCCGCACTCCGCCACGCCGGCGTGGTCATCGATCACCACGTCATCGAACCCGCGGTCGGTCCGGATGTGGCCGTCGCGCACGTCGACGCACCGAGGCGGGCGCGTGCCGGCGAGCGCGTCACGGTGCGGGCGACGGTATCGGCGAGTCAGCCGGCAGTGGCTCGCGTCGGGCTCCGCCGAGATGGCGCGGAGGTCGCCGCCAAGCAAGTGGATC
>JAYUDU010000524.1:0-8267 GCA_043739605.1 Acidimicrobiales bacterium
GCTTCTCCGGTCGGTCGATCGTCACCACGCCGATGCCGTCGGCGTCGACCTCGTAGCGGATGTGGCCGGTACTGCCAGAGTTCCCCTCCATGAGGTGGACGATACGAGGGTGCTGAGGTCGCAGGCAACGAAAGACCCGACTGCCCGGCTGACTGCGCCCCAGGAGTCGATGCAGGTTGCCGTCCACTCCTTCAGGACTCTCCCAGGCGTCGACCGGCTCGCGTAGCCTCGCCTCCATGGCGAAGCTCCGCAACGGACGATGGACCAACTGGGCAGGCAACCAGAGCTGCCTGCCCTCGCTCATCGCCCATCCCGCAACCGAGGGCGAGCTGTCCGACGTCGTCAAGCGGGCATCCTCAGCCGGCCAGACGGTGCGTGTCGTGGGCGCCGGCCACAGCTTCACTGACTGCGCGCTGTCGCATGACGTCTTCGTCGTGCTCGATCGCTACGACCAGGTCATCGGCCTCGATCAGACGCACAAGCGCGTCACCGTGCAGGCGGGCATGAACCTCGGTGCGCTCAACGAGCTGCTCCTCGGCGTCGGCCTGGCGCTGCCCAACCTCGGCGACATCAGCTATCAGACGGTCAGCGGAGCGGTGTCGACCAGCACCCATGGCACCGGCTCCAAGCTCGGTGTCATCGCCACGGCCATCCACGCAATGACGCTCATCGTCGGTGACGGATCTGTGGTCTCGTGCTCCGCCGACGATGCCGACACCACCCTCTTCGACTGCGCTCGGGTGTCGCTCGGTGCGCTCGGAATCGTGTCAACCCTGACGTTCCAATGCGTCGAAGCCTTCCGCCTTCGAGCGGTAGAGCAGGCCATGCGATTGGATGCCGTGCTCGAGTCGTTCGATGAGCTGATGGACACCAACGATCACATGGAGTTCTACTGGGTTCCTCATACCCGCTGGTGTCTGACCAAGCGAAACAATCGCACCAACGACCCCGTCGACCGCACTGCGACCAAGAAGCTCATCGAGAAGACAATCCTCGAAAACATCGCATTTGGGGCCGTCGTCAAGGCCGGACGCCTTTCTCCAAAGCTTGGCAGCAAGGTCGCCAAGATCGTCCCCTCCTCGGGGGGCCCGACCACCTTCGTTGATGATTCCTTCAAGGTGTTCACGTCGCCCCGCTTCGTGAAGTTCGTCGAGATGGAGTACTCGATCCCGCGTGAACACCTGACGCACGCGCTGAAGGAGCTCGTCGCGTGGCACGAGAAGAGCGGTCTGTACGTCAGCTTCCCCGTCGAAGTGCGGACGGTCGCGAGGGATGACATCGCGCTCTCGACCGCGAGTGGTCGCGACTCCGCCTACATCGCGGTGCACATGTCGAAGGGCACGTCGTACGAGCAGTGGTTCCGCGTGCACGAGAGCATCTGCAAGCCGCTCGGCGGCCGCCCCCACTGGGGCAAGCAGCACTGGCAAGACGCTGAGGACCTCGCCCCGCGGTACGCCAAGTGGGACGACTTCCAGGCCCAGCGCAAGGTCCTCGACCCCGAGGGCCGCTTCCAGAACGACTACGTGAAGCGCGTCCTCGGCGACATCACCGCGTGACGCGCCGATCAGGCGTCAGACCAGCGGCCACGGGTGTGGGGGGTTGGGGCCAGGGTCGGGGAAGACGCCCCGCGCCGCGACCGCTCGGGCCCGCCGCGCGAGGACGTCACGCTCCTCCCGACCCAGGAGGCGCTCGAGCGACTGCGGTGGAGCGAGTGCGAAGCGCATCAGGTCGTCGATCCATGGCTTGGGCAGCGGTCGGCCGATGAAGTCCCAGATGACGGTGCGCAACTTCGGTTGGGGGTGGAAGCACAGGCCGTTGTCGATGCCCCAGATCGCGCCAGTCGCATCGATGAGGACGTGACCACCCTTGCGGTCGGTGTTGTTCAGCAACAGGTCGAGGACGCCCATCTGAAACAGGCGCTCGTGCTTGGTCTCGTCCTCAAGGATCGTAAAGTAGTGCTGGCCATAATCGGTGTGCACGAAGCGCTGATAGGAGCCCTCGTCGAACGGGCCGTCGTGGCGGACGATGGTCGTCGGGATGAGATCCCACCCGAGCGTGTCGGACACGACCCATGCCGCCGCCTCGCGCTTGTACAGACCGCCCGGAAAGTCCCACAACGGCCGTTCGCCGCGGCCGGGCTTGTAGACGGCATGAAGGCCGTCGCCGGCCAGCCGCATCGCGACGAGGAAGGTCGCGTTGGAAGACCATGGCATGCGTCCAAGCAGCTCGACCTCGCCACACGCCAGCACCTCGATGGCGCGGCCCGCGTCGAGCGGCGCAAAGTCGGCCAGCTGGATGCCGCCGCTCTCGTCATCTGTTCCCTCTGCGTCTGAAGAGTCGTCAGGCCCTTCGGAATCTTCCCAATCGTCGTACGCCTGGTCGGTCACGGGTGACCCGCCCGGGCTACAGCTCGCCGAGGTCGGGACGCCCGAGGAACATCAACACGGTCCCTCGCGTCGCGATGCCGGCGGCCTGAGCACGTGAGAACAGGAACTTGGCGGTGTGCGGCGGCGGCCAGTCGTCTTCTGGCAGATCGTCCGGAACGATGACCATCTCCTCGCACCCGAGCAGGACGATCTCCTCCTGCGCAGAGAACGACAGTGCCATCGAACCGACCGCCCACTCCGCGAACACCGGCTCGACGAGGTCGAGAACGTCAGGGTCGGGAAGCTCTGCGGTCGCCGCATGCTCGACCAGCAGATCGCCCAATCCCTCGGCCAGCGCACTGACCTGCTGCTTCTCCATCTTCAACGACACCAGCGCGCCATCCTGACGGGCCTGCAGGTAGAACGTCCGATTGCCGGGCTCGCCGATGGTGCCGACGGTGATCCACTCGCACTTGTCGAAGTCGAAGCTGCTCATGCTGGAGCCTTCGCTCCGGGCAGGCAGCCCGTCACGTTGAGGCACGCGACGTTCGAGCCGCCCGCGGCGTAGCTGATGACCGTTGCGGAGCATGGGCTCACCTGGAACCGCTGGAACTGATCGAGATGTGCGCCCATGGCGTCGCACACGACGACCTTGATCGGGTCGGCGTGGCTGACGCAGACGACCACCTCGCCGGGGTGGGCCGCGACGATGCGCTGCACCGTCGTCGACAGGCGGGCCTGCATCTCTGCGAAGCTCTCGCCACCGGGAAAGCGGAACGTCGACGGCGTGCGCTGCACCTGGCCCCAGGTTGGCTCCTTGTAGAGCGTCTTGAGCTCACGCCCGGTCCATTCGCCGAAGTCGCACTCGAGCAGACCACGCTCCAGGGAGACCTTCACCCCCGCCGCCTTCGCGATGGGAGCCGCGGTCTCCCTCGTCCGCTCCATCGGTGATGCGTAGATGGCGGCGATCTTCTCGTACGCAGCCACGCGCTGTGCGGCGCCTTGCGCCTCCGCGATGCCCTGGTCCGAGAGATGCAAGCCTTTGGCCCTGCCGGGAAGGATCTTGCCGGTGGTCGGAGTCGTCCCGTGGCGCACGAAGACGATGGTGGTGTGCTTGGGTGGCTGCGCCTTCGGACTGCGGGGGGTGGCCGACATGCGCAGGCGACGGTAGCCCGCAACCACGGTGGTCGTCAGTCGGTCAGTATGGCCGGGTGGCTGCGCCCGACTCGCTGGCGATCGTGGCGGCAGAGATCGCCGACTGCCGAGCGTGCGCGCGTCTCGTCGCGTGGCGAGAGCAGGTTGCCGAGGAGCGCCGCGCCGCGTACGCGAGCGAGACCTACTGGGGGAGGCCGGTGCAGGGTTTCGGCGACCCCGCGGCCCGCATTCTGGTGCTCGGGCTCGCGCCCGCCGCGCACGGCGCCAACCGCACCGGGCGGGTGTTCACCGGCGACCGAAGCGGAGACTGGCTGTTCCGCTCGATGTGGCGAGCAGGCCTCGCCAACCAAGCGACGTCGACGAGCATCGATGATGGCCTCGCGCTGCGCGGCGCCTGGGTGGCGGCCGCAGTGCGATGCGCGCCGCCCGCCAACAAGCCAACGCCCGAAGAGCGCGACCGCTGCCTCCCCTTCCTGCGCCGCGAGCTCGATCTGCTGGCCGAGGTGCGGGTGGTGCTGGCGCTCGGCAAGTTCGCATGGGACGTCGCATGGGGTGAGCTCGGCCGGCGTGGGCCGAACGGGCGCCGCCCGGCGCGACCGACCTTCGCTCATGGGGCCCAGGTGCACATCGAGTCGGGCCCCCACGGTCATGAGCGCATGCTCATCGGGTCGTTCCACCCCAGCCAGCAAAACACCTTCACCGGCAAGCTGACAGAGGGCATGCTCGACGCGGTGATGGGCAGCTGCGTCGAGGCGGCTGGTCTCAGCTGATGAACGCGCCCATTGCGGCGAGCCGCAGGAGGAAGGGCTCAACGTCGCCGGCTCCGGTCATCTCCACCAGCTCTGCCACGGTGCGGGTGCCGTCGCACGCCAGCAGGAATTCGGCCGTCTGGTCGTCGTCGATCTCGAGAACTCTCGCCGAGAGCGTCGCCACCGCGGTGCAGTGCGTCTCCAGCTGACGGCGAATCAACGGACTGACGACGGGCCGCTCCGATGGCCATAGCGGGTACGTGGGCTGAGTGTTGCGGAGGCTGATGACCTGCGTCGGGTGCAACGAGATCAGGAGGTGCTCCAGAGCGGCGGCGTCGTCGACGACGGTGCGGCCGGTGGGGTTGCCGGTTGCCGCGGCGAGTCTGCGCGCCTCGGTGACGACCTTGGTGAAGGGCAGGTGCTCTGGCCGCGCCGAGATCATCGCGGCGAGCGCGGCCTTGGCCAGCGTGCCGTCGATGGTGAGGGTGGTGGCGTCGGCCCTCCCTCCGATGAGGGTCGCGGGCACACCTGCCGCGAGGTCGAGACCGTCGTCTGGCAGGTCGTCGAAGTGCGCAGATGAGCCGACGAGCATGCCGTCGAAGCGGCCCAACCGCCACGGCCACGTCGGCGCCGCATCGGTTCGGGACCACAGCGTCCGTCGGAAGCGACGGCCAAAGAGCAGGTCGATGTACTGCTCTCGTACCACGGGCTGATCCCAGAATGGCTCAAGCATGTCCGCGACCTGCTCTGACCATTGCACGCGGAGGTCGCCGAGGTCATCTGCCTCGCCGAGGAGCGTGAATCCATGGCTAGCCATGGCATCTGCCATCTCGTGCAGCCAGAACTGGTCATTGATCTCGCCGAGCTCATCATGGCGCAAGGACGCCGGCGAGCGGTTGTCGAGCATCGAGAGCTCTGCGCTGATGACCCGGCCCCACAGGTCGCCCTCCCGGGCATCTGCCAGCAGCCGCATGATGCCGATGGCCTCGCTCATCTCGGCATCGGGAGCAAGACGAACGTCCCGGTCCTTGACATGGAACGTGAGGATGCCGCGCGTCAGCTCCCGTAGAAAGCCGCCGGGGTAGGCGTTGTACGACAGGTACAGCGACCCGTGCGGGGCGAGCAGGCGTGCCGCCGTCGTGAGGAGCCCCTGGCGTGCGCTGTCCGGTACCCATGAGTACACGCCATGGGAGACGACGTGGTCGAACGGCCGTCCGTCGACGAGCGGCAGTGCCTCGATCCGATCAGCGAGGGTTGGGTCGGCCAGGTCGCCAACCAGCAGTTCGAGGTTCGAGACGCCAACGGCCTCGATCTCACGACGGCCCCGCTCGACGACGGTCGGCGCAAGGTCGACCCCAACGAAGCGGCTGTTGGGGTGGGCGATGGCGAGTGCGAGGAGCGTGGCGCCGTCGCCGCACCCCAACTCGACATAGCGGCAGTCCGTGGCGGGAGCGATGTCGAGCCCGCGAAGCCAGGCGATGCTGGCGATGCGGTCGGGGTGCAGATAGTCGTGGACGAACGTCGGGTAGACGACCTCGTCGTAGGGCGTTTGGCCATCGGGGCCCGATGTCGCCGATGCGATCGAGCCGCCGAGATCCACGGCCACCCGTCTAGCAGGCGACGGGCGCCGTCCCGGTTAGGCGACTTCCTTGACAGCGGCACGCACCGCTTCGAGCACCTCTGGGGTAATCTCGGTGATGCCGTGGTCCTCGGCTGCGTGCGGAGCGACCTGGGCAAACAGGTCGTCCTCGGAGTCGGCGGAGAACTGTGCTGCGCAGCCGGGCATGACGTCGCCGCACGAGAGAGTGAAAGCCATCGGTGGGGTTCCTTTCGATGCAGTGCCGGGGCCGGCATGCTCGGCGAACGGTAGGCCACGAACGCCGCCGTGTCCCGGCGCGATGAGAGCGCGCGAGGCTGTTTGGCGTGCCAGAGCTGCTGGAGATCGAGGCGTATCGGGAGCTTGCCGCCGACCGGGCCCTCGGACGCCGCATCGCTCGGGTCGCAGCACCAGATCCATGGTTCGTCAAGGGACCACTCGGGGCGTCGGACTTGGCCGGCGCGCTGGCCGGCCGGACGTTCGTCGACACCGGGCGCATCGGGAAGCTGGCGCTCGTCAGCCTCGACGATGGCCACACGCTCGGCCTCCGATTTGGGATGACCGGTCGTCTGGTCATCGACGATGAGGCGGGTGTCGACCAGCTGCTCTACTCCTCCCGGCGGGACGATCCGGCCTGGGATCGGTTCACGGTCTTCTTCGTCGACGGAGGCCATCTCCGGTTGAACGACCCGCGCCGCCTCGGCGGCGTCGAGCTTGATCCCAACACCTCGGCACTCGGCCCCGACGCCGCCAGCCTGACCACGGCGCAGCTCCGGAATGCGCTCGGTTCCAGCATGGTGCAGCTCAAGGCCGCGCTCCTCGATCAACGTCGCGTGGCCGGCATCGGCAACCTGCTCGGCGACGAGATCTTGTGGCGAGCCCGGCTCGCTCCGACTCGGCTGGCAGGCAGCATTGGCGATGCCGAGATGGTGGCACTGTGTCGCGCGGTCCGCACGACGCTGCGGGTGCTCGGCCGTCGCGGCGGCAGCCACACAGGCGATGTCATGCACGCCCGTCAGCCGGGAGGAACGTGTCCGCGGTGCGCAACGAGCATGACGTCTGCGACGATCGGCGGCCGTTCCACCTGGTGGTGTCCGGCGTGCCAGCCGCCGATGCCCCCGCCCACTGTCAGGGGCGGCCGGGGACTCGCAGCCAGAGCTCGGTGACGACGCCGTTGGCCCTCAGGCCCACCTGGCCGCCGTGCGCTACCGCAAGCGCCCGTGCGAGGTACAGGCCGATGCCGACGTTGCGGCTGGTGTCGGAACGGGCGAACGGCTCGAAGAGCGCCTGCGCGTCATCGAAGGTCATCTCGACGCCCCGGCTCGTGACGCGGACCTCCACGAACATCGGTGCCTCATCAGGGATGAGAATGTCGACCTCGAGGGGCAGGCCACCTGCGTGGCGAAGGCCAGTTCCGAACATCTGCGCGACGATCTGCTTGAGACGCGTCGAGTCGCCCTCAATGATCGCCAGCCGGGGGTCTGGTGTGTTGCGTACGACGATCCGCTCGTCTGCCAGCGATTCTGCGACCGTGCGACACAGGCCGGGAAGGTCGATGTCGGCTGTGACCAGGCGAAGGCGGCCCGTCGCAACCGCAGCCGCGTCGAGCGCGTCGCGCGCCACACGCTCGAGATGTTCGACCTGTCGGCGGATCAGTGACATCGCCCGCCGGACCGTCTCGGCGGGCGGGTCGGTCGTCTCTAGCGTCTCGGCCCAACCGCCGATGATGGCGATCGGTGTGCGGAACTCGTGTGCGACGAGGGCGAGGAATCGGTCGCGCTGCTCGTAGGACGTGACGACGTCGCGGCCCTCGACGCGGGCTGTGCCCGCGTCGATGAACACGTCAGCCCAGCGCTCGATGACCTCGGCCGGGTAGCCGGTGCGAGCCGCGATCGAGGCGACCGGCTCGCCCCGTACCGCGGCAAGGGCGGCGTCGGCGCGCGTGAGCGCCACGGTGGTTGGGGCGGACGCTGCATGCGTGTCCATCGTCGTTCAGGTGCGTTCGGCGTTGTGGGGCTTGCCCTTGAGCCCCAACCTCAGACGGGCGCCGGTTCGGGTGCTGGCGCCGGAGCCTTGGGGGGGAGCGGCGGCATGCGCTTCGGTGTTGCGACCGCGGTCTCTGGCCACCGGTTGCGACTGACCCGGGAGAGTCGGCGCAGCAGGGCGATGGCACCGGGGTCGTCGTCGCCAGGCCGTGTCTCGATCAGTCCCTCGGCCTGCATCCGGCCGATGATCTCGCGTCCGAGGTCGGTGCGGACGATGGTGAGCGTCCAGTCGTTGAAGGCGCCGATGCCACCTGTTGAGATGTCAGCATGCTCGGCCGCGAAGTCTGGGCAGCTCTTGCAGCCCTCGCGGGTCCACGCGTGGCACTCCTTGAGGTTGATCTCGTGGTAGTCGCCG
>JAYUDU010000525.1:0-8266 GCA_043739605.1 Acidimicrobiales bacterium
CCGTCGTGGCCCACAGGGGTCGATGTCTTCCTCCCTGCGGGCGCGCACCTCTCCTTCCGCTCCGCTCCCTCCGAGGCGCACGTCCTCGTCCGTCCAGACACCGACCGGGCCACTCCGTGGTTTCTGGGGAGGCGGCGACGCGTCGACGCCAGCAACCTCCACCGTTCTCGCACGGTTCGCGTGAACCTCCACTGATCGAGCGGTCGAACGCCGCTGAATCGGTGGAGGTTCGGGGCACCCCTATCGGAACGGTGGAGGTTGTCCGACGGCTGGCGGGAGCAGCGGGCCCAAGAGCAGTGAGCAGCACGTGCGTGCCACGAGCCGCGCCCCTGTTGTGCCCGTTCTTCGGCAGCGCCCGGAGCAGCGATCGTCGCAGGCGATCGACAGAGAGGCGGGCTGAGCCGGAGGAGGTGGCTGGGTGGCCATAGAGTCGTTGCCGTGCATGTGGGCATCATTGGAGGGACCGGCCCGGCCGGGCTTGGGCTTGCTGCCCGGCTCGCCGCTGGCGGTCACAAGGTCACCGTCGGATCTCGGACTGCGACACGCGCCAAGGAGCACGTCGACGATCTGCTCGACGCCTGGCCCGCCATGGACCTTCAGCTGTTCGCAGACGACAACGAAGAGGCCGCCAACGCGGAGGTCGTCGTCCTCGCCACGCCGTGGGATGCCGCCGTCGCCACCTCGCGCAGTCTCGAGGAACGCCTCCGTGGCAAGCTGCTCGTCTCGATGTGCAACGCGTTGCACAAGGTCGGCGACGAGTTTCAGCCGCTCGTCCTGGCGCGCGGGTCGGTCGCGGAGAGCCTCGCGAAGGCACTGCCGAAGACCCACGTCGGCGCGGCGTTCCATCACCTGCCGGCGCGAATGCTGGCAACGCTCGATTCCCCGATGGATGCAGACGTTCTCGTCGTTGGCGATGACGACGAGGCGACGCAGGGGACCTTCGACCTCGTCGCCAGCATCGCCGGGCTCCGGCCCGTGGTGGCAGGGTCGCTGTCGATGGCCGGCGCCATCGAGAGCTTCACCGCCGTGCTGCTCAACGTCAACGTCCGCCACAAGTCGAGGTCGGCCGTGAAGCTGACGGGACTCAAGTAGCCGATGCCGATCCGGCTCTACGACACCTCCCGACGGGCGGTCGTCCCGTTCGAGCCCGGCCCGCTCGTCAACATGTACACGTGCGGCATCACGCCGTACGACGCCGCGCACATGGGCCACGCCGCGACCTACGTCGTGTACGACGTGTTGCAGCGGCGCCTTCGCGACCTCGGTCACGAGACGCGGTGCGTCCGCAACGTCACCGACATCGACGACCCCCTCTTCGCGAAGGCACGCGAGCTCGGCGTGCACTATCTCGACCTCGCCGCAGAGGAGCTGGCGCGCTTCGACGCGTGCATGTCGGCGCTCGGCCTGCTGCCCGCATGGTCAGAGCCAAGGGCGACCAGCTCGATCCCCGACGTGCTCGGCTTCATCGGGATGGTGCTCGAGTCGGGCCACGCGTACCAGGCCGGTGGCAGCGTCTACTTCTCCGTCGCCTCGTGGCCGGCCTTCGGCGAGGTGTCCCGCTACTCGCGCGAGGAGATGCTCGCCTTCGCAGCCGAGCGCGGCGGCAAGCTCGACGATCCGCACAAGCAGGACCCGCTCGACTTCGTCCTGTGGCACCCGTCGGCCGACGACGAGCCGTCGTGGGACAGTTTGTGGGGCCCCGGCCGCCCTGGCTGGCACATCGAGTGCTCCGCGTTGGCGCTGCGTGACCTTGGAACCACCATCGATCTGCATGGTGGCGGCAGTGACCTCATCTTTCCGCATCACGAGTGCGAGGCGGCGCAGTCTGAGGCGGCCACTGGCGTGCAGTTCGTCAAGCACTGGATGCACGTCGGCATGGTCAGCCTTGGCGGCACCAAGATGAGCAAGAGCCTCGGCAACCTCGTCTTCGTCTCGGAGCTGTTGAAGGAGTGGGAGCCAGACGCGGTGCGCTTGGCCATCCTCGCCCACCACTACCGCCCGGGCTGGGATTGGACCGACGAGGTCATGCCGGCGGCAGCGAAGCGCCTGGAGGCGTGGCGGGCGGCGGGTCCCGGCTCGGCTGCGCTGGATGATGTGCGGGCTGCGCTCGACAACGACCTCGACACGCCGGCCGCACTCGCGACCATCGAAGCCGCCGCAGGTCGCGGTGAAGGCGTCGGCAAGGCCGCCGCCCTTCTCGGCGTCCACCTCTAGCGAACGATGGTGAGCGACCGCGCGTCCATGGACGAGGTCCGCGCCGCGACCGGGGCGATCGCCGGGCACCTTCGTTCGGCGATGCTCGTTACGATGATCGACCTCGGTCGGCAGTTGGGGCTGTTTGAGGCGCTTGCGGCCGGCGCGGCGACGGCAGCTGAACTCGCCGACCGAGCGAGCTGCGCCGAGCGTCCGGTCATGGAGTGGCTCGGTGCGGTGACGACCGGCGGCATCGTGGTGCTGGGCGAAGGCGGGCGCTTTTCGCTGCCTCCGGGCATGGCCGAGGTCTTGACGGGCGGCGGCCCAGGCGACCTCAGTCGCCTTGCCGCCACGCCGGGGACGCTCGCCCCGCTCGTCTCTACCGTCGCCGCGGCGTTCCGGACCGGTGACGGCGTTGGCTACGACGCCTACCGCCCGGCCTTCGCAGCGATGATGGACGCCCAGTCGAGGCCAACGTTCGATGCGTGCCTGCCGGACGCGTACCTCGCAGGAGCCCCCGCCATCCTCGAACGCTTGCGAACGAGCGGCGGCCGGGTCCTCGACCTGGGCTGCGGCACTGGTCACGCCACCAACGTGCTGGCGGCGGCGCTCCCGCTCATTGACGCCGTCGGGGTTGACCTCGACGCGGACGCGATCGCCGCGGCACGCGCCGAGGCGACCGCGATGGGCCTCGCGAACGCCCGGTTCGAGGCAGTCGATGTGGCCTCGGTCCTCGCAGCAGGCAGCTTCGATCTCATCACCGCGTTTGACGTGATCCACGACCTCCCCGAACCCGTCGGTCTCGTTCGCGCCGCGCTCGACGCGCTCGCACCCGGTGGCGTGCTCATCGTCGTCGACGTCAAGGCTCACACAGGCATCGAGCACAACCTCGACCACCCGATGGGCCCCTGGATGTACGGCATCTCGACGATGCACTGCCTCCAGGTCTCCCTCGCGTCGGGCGGTCCCGGGCTCGGCGCGTGCTGGGGTGAGGAGCGCGCGGTCGAGCTGCTGACGGAGGCCGGCGCCACCACAGTAGACGTCGGTCGCGCACCAGCAGACCGAGCGAATCTCATCTACACCTGCCGAAGGTGACGCGGGACGATCGCTGATGTGACGCGCACGACCGTGAACATCGATGCTGAGAAGGTTGCGCAGGTTGCCGAGATCTTCGGCACGTCGGGCGTCTCCGACACCGTCGAGGCCGCGCTCGCCGACGTTCTGCGGCGCCAACGCCTTGCTACCGTCTCGATCCGCGACTTCGACATCACGTGGGAGGACGTCGTCGAGACGAAGCGCAAGGAGCGAGCGATCGGTCGTGTGGTCGGTGCCTGATGGTCGAGGCGTCGACGGGCCGCGCGTCGACGGGGCGCGCGTCGACGCCCCCCACGTCGTCGACGTGTCGGTGTGGGGCAAGGTCAGGTCGCAGCCGCCCGATGACCCCGCCGGGCTCGCGGCATGGTTCGACCGGATGATCCTTCGCGGCTTCGTCGTGCTGACCCCGACGATCCGCCACGAGGTCCTGTCGAGCGCGCGCTCCGGTGATGCCTATCTCGCCCAGGCGATGGCCTTGGCCGACATGCGCATGTTGCGCCTCGACACTGCGACCGTGCTGCGTGCCGACGAGCTGCAGCGATCGCTCGCAGCGCGCAGTCACCACCGCGGCGTCGAGCCGGCCGACCTTCTTGCGGCGGCTGCCGCGATCGAGGCTGGCGTCCCTCTGCTGCACTACGACCACGATTTTGAACTCATCGCCGAGGTCAGCGACCTCGACGCCCGATGGTTCGTGCCGAGGGGTTCGCTGCCGTAGCGCACCGTTCGCGCCAGGCGCGAGGTCGGAGGAACTCCGGGCGTCGAGTACGTATGTCCTCGACGATGCGCGCCAGATGGATCGGCGCGAGACGGCGCGACGCTCTGGGGCCGGACACGGGGTGATGGGCGGGCCAACGATCGCACTCCGCGTCACCGCCTCGCCAGACAGTGCTCACCGACAGCGGAACCCGTTGGCGGACCCCCGCAGGGCCCCGGGTAGCCTCGGGTCATGTCCGACCAGATCACGATCTCCCTTCCCGACGGCAGCGAACGGTCGCTTGCCACCGGGACCACGGGAGCCGATCTGGCTGCGTCCATCGGGCGTCGTCTCGCCGACGCCGCGGTCGCCATCACGGTTGACGGCGAGGAGCGAGACCTCGCAACGGCACTCGGCGACGGCAACACGGTCAGCATCATCACGGGCGATTCCGACGCCGGCCGCCATGTGCTGCGGCACTCCACGAGCCACGTCCTCGCGCAGGCCGTCACGCGGCTGTACCCCGGGGCGACGTACGCCATCGGACCGGCGATCGCCGACGGGTTCTACTACGACTTCGAGCTGGTCGGCGGGGTCCGCTTCTCCGCTGATGACCTCACGCGCATCGAGGGCGAGATGCGCTCGATCATGGCCGAGGCGCAGCCGTTCGAGCGGGGCGAGCTGCCCATCGCCGAAGGGCGCGCCATGTTCGAGGCGCTCGGCCAGCCGTTCAAGGTCGAGATCATCGACAAGGTGTCGGCCGGAGCGAAGGAGGCCGCAGGTGACGCAGCCGAGCTGGCCGGCGACACGGTCAGTTACTACCGCAACAGCCCCGAGTTCGTGGACATGTGCCGCGGCCCGCACGTCCCGAACACCGGCAAGCTCGGCCACTTCAAGTTGATGCGCGTCGCCGCCGCCTACTGGCGCGGCGACGAGAAGCGCGACCAGCTGCAGCGCATCTACGGCACGGCGTGGGAGTCCCGCAAGGCGCTCGCCGAGCACCTCAACCGGTTGGAGGAGGCGGCCAAGCGCGACCATCGCAAGCTCGGCGTCGAGCTCGACTTGTTCAGCTTCCCGGATGAGATCGGTTCAGGACTCGCCGTCTTCCACCCAAAGGGTGGCCTCATTCGTCGCTTGATGGAGGACTATTCGCGGCGCCGCCACGAGGCGGCCGGGTACGAGTTCGTCAACACGCCCCACATCACCAAGGCCGCCCTGTTCGAGAAGAGCGGCCACCTCGACTTCTTCGCCGACGGCATGTTCCCCCCCATGGAGGTCGACGCCGACGAGGACGGCCACGGGGCGCAGCAGTACTACCTGAAGCCGATGAACTGCCCCATGCACAACCTCATCTTCGATGCGCGGCTGCGCAGCTACCGCGAGCTGCCGCTGCGACTGTTCGAGTTCGGCTCGGTCTACCGGTACGAGAAGTCCGGCGTCGTCCACGGCCTCACGCGCGTGCGGGGCATGACGCAGGACGACTCGCACATCTACACGACCAAGGAGGGGATGGCCGAGGAGCTGGCCTCCCTCCTCGACTTCGTGCTCAGCCTGCTGTCGGACTTCGGTCTCGACGACTTCTACCTCGAGCTCTCGACGCGTCCGCCCGACAAGGCGATCGGCTCCGACGAGGACTGGGAGGAGGCCACCGAGGCGCTGCGGGCGGTCGCCGTGGCCAAGGGGCTCGAGCTGGTCCTCGACGAAGGCGGCGGGGCGTTCTATGGCCCGAAGATCTCGGTGCAGGCGCGTGATGCCATCGGCCGCACGTGGCAGATGTCGACCATCCAGGTCGACTTCCAGGGGCCGCAGCGCTTCAACCTCACCTACGTCGGCGCCGACAACCAGCGACACCAGCCGATCATGATCCACCGCGCCCTGTTCGGGTCCATCGAGCGGTTCTTCGCAGTACTCGTCGAGCACTACGCAGGCGCGTTCCCAACGTGGCTGAGCCCGGTGCAGGTGAGCATCCTTCCCGTGGCAGACGACCACGCCGACTACGCCTGGAGCCTTCTCGAACGCCTGAAGACGGAGGGCTTCCGAGCCGAGGTCGTGGGAGCCGACGAGGCGCTCGGCGGCCGCATCCGCAAGACGAAGATGGCCAAGGTCCCCCACATCGTCGTGGTCGGCGGCGATGACGTCGCCGCGGGCACGGTCGCCGACAACGTGCGCGGCGCAGAGCGTCCCGAAAAGGGCATCGCCGTCGAGGACTTCATCGAACGGCTGCGCACCGAGACCAAGGCGTACGTCAGCCGATAGGTCGCACCGGCGATGTCGCTCGACCACCTCTGGGCCGGCTGGCGCATGGCCTACATCGCCGGCGCCGCGCCGACCCCGGTCCCGCCCGGTGACGGCTCCATCTTCGAGCGCATCCTCACAGCAGACGTGCCGGACGAGGAGACGTTCGTGGTGTGGCGGGGCGCGACGTGCGCCGCCCTACTCAACATCTACCCCTACACGAGCGGCCACCTGATGGTGATGCCGACGCGAGCCGTGGCCGGCCTGGGCGACCTCACCGAGGCGGAGTCAGCGGAGCTGTGGTCGGGCGTTCGCATGGGCGTCTCTGCGGTGGAGGCCGCCTACGAACCCGAGGGCGTCAACATCGGGGCGAACCTGGGAGCGGCGGCGGGAGCGGGCGTGCCGGGCCACCTCCACGTGCACGTGCTGCCGCGGTGGCACGGCGATACCAACTTCATGACCACGGTGGCCTCCGCCCGGGTGATGCCGGAGGAGCTCGGCGCGACCTGGAGCCGCCTGCGCGCCGCGTGGCCAGACGCGCGGCGCGCCCAGCCGGCCTCAGGCTGAGGCCGTAGCCGGCGGTGCCCGTCGGAGCGATCCTGCTCGTCCTCGCCGCGGCACTGCTGCACGCCGGCTGGAACCGCCTCCTGCACGGCGACAACGACCGCACGGCGACGCTCGTCATCGCGAACGTCGCCGGCGGGTTCGCCCTCGCTCCGTTCGTCATCACCCAGCCGCCCAGAGGCGTGGCGTTCCTGGTCGTCGGTTCCATCGCCGCGCAGACCGCGTACGCCTCGGCCCTCGCGTCGGCCTACGCGTCTGGTTCGCTCGCGGTGACCTACCCCATCGCCCGCGGCACCGCACCGGTGCTCGTGACCGTCGGAGCGTGGGCGCTGCTCGACGAGCGGCCGAACGTCGCGGCGCTGCTCAGTGCGGGGGCGGTCTGCGGCGGGCTCGTGCTCATCGCCTCGGCGGGGCACCACCTGGACGAGATGCGTGCGGTGCGACTGGCGCTCCTGACCGGGGTGTGCATCGCGGGCTACTCCACGATCGACGCCGCTGCGGTGCATCGGGTCCGTCCGCTCGGCTACCTCGCGGTCGTGCTGTGGGGCACCGCGGCGTCGCTCGCTGCGATCCACCGGCCGTCGCTGCGGCGGCTTCGTGCGAGCCTGAAGCCGGGAGCTGCCGTCGGCATGGGGTCAGCCGGTGCATACCTGCTCGTGCTGATCGCGTTCCGGATGGCACACGCCGCCAACGTTGCCACCCTCCGCGAGACCTCGGTGCTGCTCGCCGCCCTGTTCGCCGGGCTCGCGGCGCGCCGCCGGGTGGTGTTCGGCGCGGCCCTGATCGTCCTCGGCGCCGTGCTGGCGGCGTTCGGCTGAGGCGGAAGCCGTCGAGAGGTTCCACCGTGTTCGTGCGCTTCGGGTGCGAACGCGGTGGGACCTCGACAGACCGACACGAGTTCGGTGGAGGTCCCGATGCTCGAACCACCGACGAACGTCCTCGCGGGACCACCACGATGGCGTACGACCGGAGCAGCCCCCGGCGGGACCGACGAACGACCGCCGCGAGCAGGCCCGGCGTCAGGGGTGAGGGTGGTCGGCGACAGGTCCGCCCAGCGCGGGCGGCGGCGGGTGGATGGCGACATCGCCCCCGAGGGCTGGCGGCGGCGCGGCCGGCTCGACGGCGACGTGGCCGCCAGGCAGCGCCTCGAACGCCTCGGTCAGCACGACCTAGGACGAGATCGAGGCCGCGTCGATGGATCGAAGGTTCAGTCTGTCCTCTGCGTACCGGCAATCTCGTCCGACGACCGCGGTCAGTCGTAGCTTGGCCACTGCAAGAAGGCGGCGAACAGGGCTGACTCGCCCTTCCAGCCGAACTCACGGGGTCGGCGCCACAACAGCAACTGCAGATCCGGTGCGGCGACGCTCACCCGGCAGGTGAACATCGAGGCGCCGCCGTCGTGCACCACGGGCCGGCCATCTGTGCAGTCGAGCGTCCAGGCTCTGGCGACGTCGCCGTGGTCGTCCATCGCCCGCAGCACCAGCA